>JAFGQP010000229.1 GCA_016935635.1 Sedimentisphaerales bacterium | reverse complement strand
TACAGCCAGTCTCGAATGTACAAGCCATCACCATAGACCGGCAGCTCTTTGTCATTCAAGGCATTATGAATCATCAAAGGAATCATTTTTTCAGGGAACTGATACGGCCCGTAATTATTCGAGCACCGGGTGATATTGCACCGCAGCCCCCAGCTATGTGAAAACGCCCGTACCAGCATATCCGCCGAGGCCTTGCTGGCCGAGTAAGGCGAATTCGGACTCAGTGGAGTGGTTTCTGTGAAAAATCCTTCTATGCCCAGCGAACCATAGACTTCATCAGTAGAAACCTGCAAAAACCGCTCCAATTTGTGGTCTAATGCCACTTTCAGCAGCGTCAACGTCCCGGTCACGTTGGTCTGAATAAAAATCCCCGGCTCTACCAGCGACCGATCCACGTGACTTTCCGCCGCGAAGTTGACTATCGCATCAATTTTATGCTGGACGACGAGGTCGTTGACCAGCTTTCCATCACAAATATCGCCTTTGACAAAGATATGATTCTTATGGTTCAAAAACTCGCCAAGGCTTTCGAGATTTCCGGCATAGGTAAGCAGGTCCAGGTTCACCACCCGCACATCCGGATGTTCACTGAGCACCATCCGCACAAAATTGCTGCCAATAAAACCTGCCCCGCCGGTCACCAGAATCGTTCGCATAGTTATTCCTTATCGCCTTAAAACAACACCTTAAATTATCGTTAAATAATCCCGTAAAGCATCCTGCCATGGACGCATTTTTGCTCCCAGAAGTGCCTCCATCTTGCTGCAATTGAAGCGGCTGTTCAGAGGCCGTTTGGCCGCGGACGGAAAATCGCTGGTCTTGCATGGGCTTAAGTCCACCGTCATTCCCAGCGTCGTAAACAAAAACTTCGCCATCTCAAATCGGCTCACATACCCGCCGGCCGCCAGATGATATACGCCCTCCGGAAACGCCGGCAAGTGAATCAAGGAGCATACTATTTGAGAAACTTCCTCGGTTGCCGTCGGTGCGCCCACCTGATCATCCACTACCTTCAGCGGTTTACCCGCACGCGCAGCATCCAGCATTTTTTTGATGAAATTGACACCATTTTTACCATACGTCCACTGCACACGAACAATACAGCAGCGGCAGCCCGATGCGATTAACGCCTTCTCGCCTTCATATTTACTCGCTCCATAAGCGCTGACCGGATTGACCGCATCGGTTTCGACATAAGGCCTGTCCAGTGTCCCGTCAAAAACAAAATCCGTACTGATATGCAGCACCGGAATCCCTTTACTCCCGGCAATCCGCCCCAGCACTCCTACCGCTTCGCCGTTAACCTGAAATGCAAGGGCCTGCTCGCTCTCGGCCTTTTCGACATTCGTATAAGCAGCACAGTTTATCACAACGCCCGCGCCATCAATCGCCTGCTCGACCTGATTCTTATCTACAATCGAAAAATCAGGCAGGTCATAACCCCTGGCCGCTATCTCTTGTCGGGCAAAACAGGCCATCAAATCCGTTCCGAGCATGCCCCGGGCACCAAGCACAACCACTGGACTATTCATCATCGTACTCCCTGCCGATAACGAGGCAGCCGTTCCACTGGATAATTTTTCAACGGTCCGAATGCCGAATCTTTAGCCGACAGCGTCGGCTGTAACATCGGCCACTCTATCCCAATATCTGTGTCGTTCCAGGCAATTCCACCCTCATTGGCCGGCGCATAATATTCTGTGCATTTATAATGAAACAGTGCCGTCTCACTGAGCACACAGAATCCATGGGCAAAACCGGCCGGGATAAAAAACTGCCGCTTGTTTTCCGCCGACAGTATTACCCCCACCCACCTGCTGAATGTTGGAGAACCGAGACGAATATCCACCGCCACGTCATACACCTCGCCCTGCAGGACCTGGACCAGCTTGCCCTGTCCGTTGGGATTTTGAAAATGAAGCCCTCGCAGCACACCCCGCTGGGAAAAAGAAATATTATCCTGTACAAACGTCTCCGGAATGCCCGCTTCGGCGTATCGTTTTGCACTGTAGGTCTCGACAAAAAAACCCCGCGCATCGCCAAACACCTTCGGCTCCAGAATAATCGCATCGGGTATTGCAGTTTCTACTCGATTCATCAGTTTCCACCTTTAATCAACTGAATCAGATACTGACCATATTCATTTTTCTTCAGCGGCTCAGCCAGACGCATCACCTGCTCGGCCGAGATCCAGCCCATACGATATGCAATCTCTTCCGGGCACGAAATCATCAGCCCCTGCCGCTGCTGCACCGTCTGAACAAAATTTCCCGCCTGAAGCATGGACTCATGCGTACCCGTATCCAGCCAGGCAATCCCGCGACTGAGCAACTCCACGCGAAGCTGTCCCAGCTTAAGATATTCCCGATTGACATCGGTAATCTCCAGTTCACCTCGCGCCGAGGGCTTGATCGAAGCGGCAATTTCTGTAATCTTCTGGTCATAATAATACAGCCCCACCGCCGCATAATTGGATTTGGGGTTTGCGGGTTTTTCCTCCACACTCAGGGCCCTGCCCGAGGCATCAAACCCAATCACCCCATACCGTTCCGGGTCTCGCACCCAATAGCCAAAAATGCTCGCCCCGTCCTGATTCACCGCAGCATTTCGCAGGGAAGGCGTCAGGCCGTGCCCATAAAAAATATTATCGCCCAGAATCAGGCACGCCGGCCCCCCGGCCAAAAAGGATTTGCCGATGATAAAGGCCTGTGCCAGCCCCTCCGGCCTGGGCTGAACAGCATAGTCAATCGATATACCCCACTGACTCCCATCCCCCAGCAGCGTCCGAAACAGCGGTGTGTCCTGCGGGGTCGAAATCACCAGGATCTCACGAATCCCCGACAGCATCAGCGTCGCCAGCGGGTAATAAATCATCGGTTTGTCATACACCGGCAATAACTGCTTGCTGACCGCCTGGGTTGCAGGATAAAGCCGCGTCCCGCTGCCTCCGGCAAGAATAATCCCTTTTCGCGCCATAAGTTCTCCCGTATCCACAGTGGTTATTTTATCGTCACCTTAGTTGAAATTTTCCATTTCGTCGCGGCTAAGTACACTAACATCAACCACGTCCTTTTGCTGCTTGCGGAATCATCATACCCATTAGGTATCGTTATGAAAACTGCCGCAAAAACCGTAAATCATTTTCAAACAGCAGACGAATATCGGTAATCCCATATTTCTTCATCGTCAGTCGCTCGATGCCGAATCCAAACGCCCAGCCGGTGTATTTCTCGCTGTCGATATTAACCGCCTTGAACACATTCGGGTCCACCATCCCGCAGCCGCCGATTTCCATCCACGATTCCCGTCCGCTTTTATCCACCCACAGAATATCCACTTCGCAGCTCGGTTCGGTAAACGGAAAGAAACTCGGACGAAAACGGAACTGGGTGTCCGGCCCGAAAAAAACATGAATGAACTGACTGATGGTCGTCTTCAAATCCACCATCGTTACTCCTTCATCCACGACCAGAGCCTCAAGCTGATGGAACATAAACATGTGTGTCGCATCTACGGTATCCGGCCGATAGACACGCCCCGGGGCCACGACACGAATCGGCGGGGTCTGTTTTTCCATTGCCCGAATCTGAATCGTCGAAGTCTGACTTCGCAGCAGCATCGAGTCGCTGATATAATAATTATCCATGGGATCCCGCGCCGGATGTTCCGCCGGGATATTCAGGGCTATGAAATTATGCCATTCATCCTCAATCTCCGGCCCATAGGCAATCCGGAATCCCATCCGCCCGAAGATATCCAGCAGTTCACTGACCGTTTGTGTCAGGATGTGACTGCGTCCACGCTGAATCGAAGCCCCCGGCAGGGTGACATCGATCATCGGCCCCTGTTTGACGCCGCTGGCCCCCAGGTTCTGTTTTTTGCTCTCAAACGCTCCGGTCACCTGCTGCTTGATGCGGTTGGCCGTCTGTCCGCCCTGTTTTTTCTCCTCCGGCGGCAGGCTGCCGATCTGGCTGAGCATGTTTGTCACAAGCCCCTTGCGTCCCAGATATTTTACCCGGTAATTCTCAAGCTCTTCAACCGTCTTTATGGTATCCAGTTCCGCCATCGCGGAAGCGGCAATTTGTTCAAACTGTTCCAGCATAGTCGTGTGGGTCCTTATCCTGATTTCTCTTGAATTATCGCAGGTCGTCGTGGTTGTGTTTCCTGGGATAACTCATGGCGAATTATACCCGATGGGTATAAAAAAGAACAGCCTTCAGCGATAATTTTAATCTTAGCGCCGAAGGCAGTTCTCTGTCTTGATAATTTCGTTTGATAAAATGCTATTTTGCTGCAGCCAGCGCCTTTTCGACAATCTTGTCAAAACCGGCCGGATCTGCAATCGCTATCTCACTGAGCATCTTGCGGTTCAATTCAATCGCCGCCTTCTTGCAGCCGTTAATCAGCAGGCTGTAGCGAATCCCGCGTTCACGGCAGGCCGCATTCAGACGAACAATCCACATCTCGCGGAATAAACGTTTTTTCTGGCGACGACCGACACGGCTGTACACGTTGGCACGAACCACCGCCTCTTTGGCCAGACGAATCTGATTTTTCCTTGGACCGTAAAAACCCTTTGCGGCCTTTAAAACGCGCTTTTTAGACTGATGACGCGCATGTCCCTGACGTACTCTTGGCATACCAGCTTTTCCTTTCTGAACTTGGTTACATCGATTACACCCACTACGGCAGCTGATGGAGCCGGGAAGCGGGGTATTTTACTTTAATTTTGTTACGCTGCGAAACGCTTACGCACCCAGCAGAGTCCGGATCGCACGAGCCTTGGCGCCTTCGACAATCGCAGTGGATTTGATCGAACGCAGCTTGCGACCGCTCTTGTTGCTCAGCAGATGACCGCCGTTGCACCGCTGGCGTTTCACCTTGCCGGTGCCGGTAATCTTAACGCGTTTCTTTAATCCCTTGTGGGTTTTCATTTTTGGCATATAACTTCTTCCTCTTTAAGAGCTTACGTAAATCACAGTCAAATTCTTACTGGAAAGCGGAATACTATACCCGCTTTGTACCGTAAGGTCAACAAAAAACTGTCTGGAATTCACAAAAGCCGATTTCTCAGGCCTTTGACTTGAGTTCAATGTTCAATCCGGAGGGATTGGGTCCCTTTTGTGCAGGCTCCCCCGCTGCCGGAGTCGCCGCAACTTTGGATGGAACCAGAATCAGCGTCATGCGTTTACCCAGCAGGTCCGCCGGCCGCTCTACCTTGGAACAACCCTGCAATTGCTCAATGATATAACTCATCACCTCTTTGCCGTGATCAATATACATCATCTCGCGGCCTCGGAACATCATTGTGAACTGGACCTTGTCGCCGCGCTGCAGAAATTCCTCAGCATGTTTAATCTTGATATTCCGGTCATGATCGTCAATTTTGGGACGAATCCGAAGTTCCTTTAATTCCATTACATGCTGCTTTTTCTGGCTCAGCTTGGCTTTGCGCTTCTGCTGATAAAGGAACTTGCCGTAATCCATAATCCGACAAACAGGCGGCTGGGTATTGGGAGACACCTCCACCAGATCAAGACCCGCTTCGCGAGCTTTATCCAGTGCGATTTGAATCGTGACAACGCCCACCTGACTGTTCGATTCGTCAATCAGCCGAACCGGGCTGATGCGAATCTTTTCATTGATGCGGAAACCTTCCGTACTGATAGCTGCTACCTTTCCATATTAGTATTGTTTTTATGGTCTCAATTTTTCATTCACCGCCGAATGAAAAACTACATACCTAATTGATCGCTTTTTTGTGCGATTTGTTCCTTGGCCTTTGCGATGAACTGGTCCACCGGTACCGTCACAGTCTGCTGGCTCTGACGCATACGCACATTGACTGCATTCTGTTCGGCCTCTTTGGGGCCAACAACCAGCATATAAGGCACACGATCGCCATGAGCCTTGACAATCTTGGCACCGATTTTGTCATCCGACAAATCCATCGAAACGCGAAAAGCATTTTGTTTAAGCACTTGGGCCAGTTTCGTGGCATAGTCGTTGGTCTTTTCACTGATGGGCATAATCCGCACCTGTTCCGGTGCCAGCCATAACGGGAAATTGCCCGCGTAATGCTCAATCAAAATCCCCAGGAACCGCTCCAGCGACCCAAGAATTGCCCGATGCAGCATCACCGGCGTCTTTTCGGTGTTATCCTTATCGGTATAAGTTGCCTCAAATCGCATAGGCATCGAGAAGTCAAGCTGAATCGTTCCCAGCTGCCATGACCGCCCGATACAGTCATTGATATGAAAATCAATCTTCGGCCCGTAGAACGCCCCATCGCCCTCATTAATCTGATACGCCAGACCTTTATGCTTCAAGGCTCCAGCCAGGGCGTTGGTTGCGACCTCCCAGATTTCATCCGAGCCGATATGGTCTTCCGGCTTGGTTGAAAGCTCAATATGATAATCCTTGAAACCAAACGCTGAATAGAGTTCCTGCACCAGCGAAATTACGCCGATGACCTCGCTTTCAATCTGATCCGGGGTACAGAAAATATGAGCATCATCCTGGGTAAACTGCCGCACACGCACCAGCCCGTGCATCTGACCGCTGGCCTCGTAGCGATGCACCAGCCCCAGTTCCGCAACACGCATCGGAAATTCGCGATACGAATGCTTGTTGGATTTGTACACCAGCAGCCCCCCCGGACAGTTCATCGGCTTAATTGCATAAGTCATGTCGTCGACAGTCGTAAAGTACATGTTCTGCTTGTAATGATCCCAGTGACCGCTGCGATGCCAAAGGGATTCATTAAGCAGGATCGGCGTCTTGATTTCACTATACTCGTACTTGCGATGAATCACTCGCCAGAAATCGACAATCTCGTTCCAGACTGCCATGCCCTTGGGATGCAAAAATGCAAAACCCGGCCCTTCATCCTGAAAACTGAATAGATCCATCTGTCGGCCAATCACACGATGATCCCGTTTTTTCGCCTCTTCAAGCCGGGTAATATGTTCATCTAACTCCTTTTTATTACGCCAGACCGTGCCATAAACCCGCTGCAGCATTTTCTGACTGGCATCCCCATGCCAGTAGGCACCAGCCACGGACATGATTTTGACTGCCTTGGGATCAACAGCTCCCGTCCGCGGGATATGCGGTCCCCGGCACAAATCCATAAATCCGTCACCCTGCCGGTAAAAGCTGATGACATCCCCGCTTGCGCGATCGATGTTATCCAGCTTATAGATGTCTCCTGCCATTTTCTGACGGGCTTCATCGCGATTCATCTCGATACGTTCAAAAGGCCGGTCAGCCTTGATAATCTCGGCCATCCTAGACTCGATTTTCGGAAAATCCTCCGGCCGGATGGGAGTATCCAGGTCCACATCATAATAAAAACCATCCGCAACCGTCGGCCCATACACCAGCCGGGTTTTGGGCCATAGGCTGCATATTGCCTCGGCCATAATGTGCGCACAGCTATGGCGCAGCATTTCTATCCCTTCGGCATCTTTATTCGTAATGATTTGCAGGCTCACTTCGCCTGTAATGGGCGTGGATAAATCAACCATTTTATCATTAATGCGAGCCGCCAGAGCCGCACGGGCTAAACCCGCGCCAATCATCTCGGCGAATTGATACGCGTTCGTGCCGTCTGGAGCTTCCAACACAGCCCCGTTCGGGAGTTTTACTTTTGCCATGGACCTTTCCAATAAATAGCTGAAATTGCTCAGTTTGCGTCAATTCCAAGTCGCATCTTGAGTGAGCATACATAAATTATAACAATATAGGAATTTTGTCCTAAATGTCAAGAGACAATACGCAGATCGAGGCAATATATATAGATATACTCCGTATTCATATATTTATTATCTAAAATAAGCTTTCAGAACATACTGCTGCATCATCCGCTGAGTATTAAAAAACGATCCATTCATAGCCACAGCTATCGTCATAACACGATAAAAATGATGTTTATTATGGTAATATAAATCTGCCACCTTTGCCAGTTTATCATATAATGACGCAGCATCCTGGGTCCAGTCGCCCCCCACTTCGTTATGACGACGGTGATTTTCACCAATCGCCCAACCCGTTATACCTTCGATACACCCCTCGATCCACCATCCATCCAGAATACTCAGTGACGGGACACCATTTAGAGCCGCTTTCATCCCGCTGGTTCCAGATGCCTCCATCGGCGGCTGCGGGGTATTGAGCCAGACATCGACCCCCGCGACCAGCAATTTCGCCAAAGCCATGTCATAATTAGGCAAATAGACAATTTTCAAATCATTTTTCAGTTGTCCCGCCGCCGCGACAATTCGTTTGATTAATTCTTTGCCTTCGGTATCGTTGGGATGGGCCTTGCCGCCATAGATAATCTGTATTTTGCCAACTTCCCGGCTGATGCGAGCCAATTGTTTGGGGTCCGTAAAAACCAAATCCGCCCGTTTATAACTAGTCGCCCGCCGTGCAAATCCCAGCGTCAGCACATCGCCATCCATCCCGATGTTGGCCAGACGATTAACATATTCGATCAGTTCCCGCTTGGCCGATGCTTTTGCTTCCGCAAATTGCTCCTGAGGAATACTGACCGCATAGCGCAGACTGAAATTATCTTCCCGCCATCCCGGAACATGCTTGTCATATAAATCGGCTAATTGCGGGCAAACCCATCGTGCCGCATGGACTCCATTCGTGATTGAATCGATAACATAAGATGCAAACATGTGCTGCGAAACCTCACCGTGCTTTTTGGCTACACCATTGACGTAATGGCTCAGATTCAGCGCCAGATAGGTCATATTGAGCTTATCATCACAACAAAATATATCCGGATTTTTCATGGCCACATGTTCGCCCAGGATTTTGTGCATCAGGTCCATCGGGAATTTATCATGCCCTGCCGCAACCGGCGTATGGGTTGTAAAGACGCATTTTTCACGCACTTCAACAAGATCTTCTTCCGTCAATTCAGTCCGTTTGGCCGCACGCATCTGTTCAGCCAGTAATTCCAGCGTCAAAAGACTGGCATGCCCTTCATTCATGTGAAACCGCTCTATCTCAGTGTGGCCCAGAGCACGCAGCATTCGGACCCCACCAATACCCAGCACGATTTCCTGACTGAGACGATACCCCGGATTCCCGCCGTGTCCATACAGATAATCCGTCAGGCCACGATCCTCTGGAGCATTTTCCGCCAAGTCGGTGTCCAGAAAATAAATGGGGATTTTATATCCGGATATACCATGAACCTCATATCTCCACGCCCGGATATGCACAGTTCGCCCTGCAATGGTTACCTCCACCCGGCTGGGCTGCTCCTTGGCATAATACTCCACTACCCATTCTGCCGGTTCTTCGGTCTGCCATCCATCCGGCCCGAGCTTTTGAAAAAAATACCCCTTGCGATGCAGCAGCGTTACCGCAACCATCGGCACCTTCATATCCGCCGCCGACAGGATGGTATCCCCAGCCAAAATCCCAAGGCCTCCGCTGTACGTCGGCATGCCCTCTTCAATTCCGATTTCCATCGAGAAATAAGCAACTTTCCGTTCATTTTCCATAACTTCATCCCTTCCCTGAATCGGAGTTTATGTTTGCGAACCCATCATACGCCTGGATACGTCAACATTCCAGCAAAAATCACTCAAAAAACGAGAGGCTTACTCCCTCAAAAATTAAGTGAATTCTTAACTTGTCACAATCGGTTATTCCGGATATAATGATTATAATGAATAGTGAATGGAATCTGTAGTTTTTTTAGGGAGAATGAATTATGCAGGAAAAAATTGGACAGGCCGCAGGCGCGGTATGGCAATACTTAGCCCAAAGCCAGGAACCGGTAAGTTTATCTACGTTAGCAAAGAAAGCGGATCTGAATTCACAGACAGTTGCGATGGCCATTGGCTGGCTCGCCCGTGAAAACAAGCTGGTATTTCAGGAAAAAGGAAAAACTATTCTTGTAAGTCTAGCTTCTGCCTATACTTGCTAAAATTTATCTGAAATCTATTTGCGTTCGAGGTACATTTCAGATATAATCCGGCCCAATCTTTATATACAACGCTGAATCCCAGCGTTCAACAAATTAATTCGCCGGATTTAAATTGACAATGAGGCCGTAAAGCGATTATGCTTTTCGGCCTTTATTTTTTGTAATTAAAGAAGTTATATGATTTCGGGAAAATTTATGTCAGTACAGCAGCACATTCGTAACGTGGCGATTATTGCACACGTTGACCATGGCAAGACGACTCTGGTGGACCAGCTTTTATATCAGTCCGGCATGTTCCGTGACGCCGAACTGGACAAGTTGGCCGGCGGACAGCATGGTCTGATTATGGACTCCAACCCCCTCGAACGGGAACGGGGCATCACCATTCTTTCCAAGAATTGCGCAATTAATTACACTGACCCCGATGGCGAAGAATACAAAATCAACCTGATCGACACCCCCGGCCACGCCGATTTCGGCGGTGAAGTCGAACGCGTGCTCAAACTGGCTGATGGTGTTCTGCTGCTGGTCGATGCCTTTGACGGTCCGATGCCCCAGACCCGCTTTGTCTTATCCAAGGCGCTGTCGCATGGATTGAAGCCGATTGTGGTCATCAATAAAGCCGACCGCCCGGACGCTCGTCCCAATGATGCCGTCAATGAAGTGTTTGACCTGTTCGTCTCGCTCAATGCCAATGACGACGCTCTGGATTTCCCGGTCATCTTCTCGTCGGGCAAGCATGGGTGGGCCACACTGGACCTGGCCAAGCCCAACACCAACATGCAGCCGATTTTTGATGCGATTATCGATAAAATCCCTGCTCCCAAAGCCGATCCTGACGCACCTCTTCAAATGCTGGTCAATACGCTGGATTATTCCGACTATGTCGGCAGAATCGCCATCGGACGGATTTTTGCAGGTACCGTCCATCAGGCTGATACCATCACCGTCATCGACAATAACGGCACACATACCCAGCAGAAGATTATTCAGCTTTATGAATTCGACGGCCTGGGCAAAAAACAAGCCGTCAGCTGCGAAGCCGGGGATATCTGTGCCATTGCGGGCCTGGACCCCATTGATATCGGCAACACGATTGCCTGCCCCGACAAACCCTCAGCCCTGCCGGTCATTGCTGTCGATGAGCCGACAATGAACATGGTCTTTCGCGTCAATGACGGTCCGCTTGCCGGCCGTGAAGGCAAATATGTTACCAGCCGTCACGTCAAAGATCGCCTCGAGAAGGAACTCAAGATTAATGTGGCACTGCGTGTGGAAACGGGCCAGACTGCTGACGAATTTCTCGTCTCCGGCCGCGGGCTGCTCCACCTCGGGATTCTTTTGGAAACCATGCGTCGCGAAGGTTATGAACTGACCGTGGGCAAACCCCAGGTCATTGTCCGCAACATCGACGGCCTGCGTCATGAACCCATTGAGCGGCTGGTTGTGGACTGTCCGGTGGACTGTCAGAGTGCTGTCATGTGCCTGCTGGGTGATCGCCGCAGCGAACTGATCAGCGTTGATGCCAAAGCCGGTGCCGACAACTACATCCACATGGAATTCAATATTCCCTCACGGGGTCTGTTCGGTCTGCACGCTCGGCTGCTGACCGCAACCCAGGGACGCGCAATCCTGCATCATAACTTTGAAAGCTACGAACCGATGCGAGGCTCCATCCCCCAGCGTCAGGCCGGCGTCATGATCGCCACCGAGCCGGGCATCGTCACGGCATACGCCCTGGATGCTCTTTTCGACCGGGGAACCTTCTTCGTCGAGCCCGGCGATCAGGTCTATGAAGGTCAGATCGTCGGTGAACACTGCAAAGACAACGATATCCCAGTCAATGCCGTCAAAGCCAAACAGTTGACCAATATGCGTGCAGCAGGCAAAGATGATAACGCCCGCGTGAAGCCGCCACGTCGTCTGAGTCTCGAGCAGACACTGGAATATATCCAGGAAGACGAACTGGTGGAAATCACCCCCAAAACCATTCGGATGAGAAAGCGTCTGCTCAAAGAAACAGACCGCAAACGGGATGCACGAAAGAAACAGGACTAATCATCCGCATTCGCATAACACTTCACAGGATTGAATACTGACAGGGCCGGGCAATTTGTCCGGCCCTTTTTGCAATGGAATTTAAACGGCTTCGTCGATTGCCGCAGTCAGCACTGGCTTCTGCGTCAGCCCAACCCATTTCTTGATCATCTGGCCATTCTTAAACAGAATAATTGTCGGAATAGCACTGATGCCGAACTGAATCGCCGCCTGCCGCTGGTCATCGGTATTCATCTTGCAGATCACCGCCTTGCCCGCATATTCATTGGCAATCTGCTCAATCACCGGGGTCAGCATCTTGCACGGCCCGCACCATGGCGCCCAGAAATCCACCAGCACCGGCATATCGCTATTAATTGTCTCATCAAACGACTCATCAGTCAGCTCAATCACATTGCCCGCCATAGAGCATCCTTTCTTTCGCTAAAGTTTTTATCCATTTTCAAACCGCATTGTAACGGCACCTGTCGGGTCTGTCAAACTCGTTTTCACCACCTCGCCTGTTTTGACTCGCCGGGCGGAATTTCATAATAGGGCTTCAATTTCCGCCTAAAATATTTGGCGCCTAAATAAATTTTATCTCATTATTATAAAAGGGTTTACGATAATCAAGCCCGATTCTTTTGCGGCGTTTTTTGACAAACTCATATTGATAATCTATACTTTAAATGTTGCCGGTGCAATAGATGGCGATTAATGCCTAACCGAACGATACCTAGGACCGTTCACAAACGGCACAACGGGCAACAGGGAGTGCGGCCCACAACCTATTGATGCCTAAAAGCGCTTGCCTCCCTACCAAAATGCATACGGCCTGTCGCGAGCCAGCCTCGCCCAGGCCGTTTTTTGTATCTATGCCTCCAACCTTACTCTTGACCTTGTCTCCAGACATAACAACTGCATGAAATTCAAACATTCGACAATCTGGCAGATTTATCGTTGTCCCGAATAAAGATTTGCAACATCAATAACGAGTAATAGTTCATTTAAATTTTTTGCGTTATACTTTTCAATCTTTTTGTAGTCGCAAAGCACATATAAATCACCGGAATCAGGAGCAAATGCTATTAGACGCATCTTTCCCGTCATATCTTTTTGACTTTTAATCACCCCCTGAAAATCAATCACACAAATGCTTTTGCCTTGTCGGAAGGCAATGTATGTGGTATTAGCGAATAGTTCCTGAATAATATCATTGGCACTATAAATCAATTCTTTATCATAATAGATTTGATTGCCTGCACTATAAACAAGCTTATTGTTGACAATGCCGCCAAAATATCCTTTTACTTGGACGGCTTTGAATTCCTCCTGCTCAACCAACCCGGACTGTAATAGTTTGCTCTTAAATATACATGAGTCCGTCCTGCTGTAAAGCACACCTTCTTCGCTCCACAGAGGACTATCTATACCCGATATATTATGCCTTGTCAGTTGATTTTTATCAGGATCCAGCAGCACCAATTGGTCGTCATATATTCCTGATAATATTCGACCATCCAATCGCCAGCGCAGGTTTGTTATCCCCTGAAATCTTGAAGAATAAAAACTGCGTGAGTAAATTTGCCTGGCAACACCATCCGATGCTATTGTGAATCCTTCCAGGCAGGGTGTTTCACAGGAATAAAAATAAGAGTCGGTGAACACAAATAATTCATGAGAAGCCCTGCCGGGACGCCACGCCATGGAATAAACTTCACCATCAAATAGAACTCCCGCCGTATTGGGGACTGGAGATAATTTTTTGTTTTTCTCTTGAGTATCGAAAACATACACACTGGCTGTCTCATCCGGCAAAGTCAGAAATAATTGGCGGGGCCCGATGACAATTGCAAGATACCGTTCGTCAGGACTGATAGCAGCATAAGGCCCTATGGAATATTGTATGGGTTCTTCTCCTGTTAAATCACGATCATCTGTCTCATATTTCGTACCTGACCAGTAGATCGTGATAGTATCCGGATTCTTTATGAAAAGGTAGGGTAAAAACAGTTCCCTGGAATTCTGATCCAAAGGATTGCTATTCAAATTGACTGTTTCAATTTTTTCAAGATCGGTAACGCTTGTTATATCTGTAATCCTGTTATTTTGCAGGCCCAGCCGCCGTAGTTCCTTCAAGCTGGATAAAGACGAAATATCTTCCAGTGAATTGTCTCCAAGTTCAAGCATCTCAAGGTTCACAAGCTGCTGCAATGGTGTGATATCTTCTATTTTATTGCTGCTAAGCCCAAGGTATTTCAACTTATGCATTTTAGATAAAGCTCCAATATCGGCGATTTCATTGCTGCCAAGCTGCAGGGCTTCGATTTCATAATACTCGCTGAGGGAACTTATATCCTGTATCCGATTTGCAAAACAAGACAGTATTTTCAATTGATACAATTTTGCCAGCACAGAAATATCACGGAGCCTGTTGTTGTCAAGAGACAGCCTCCGGAGATTCGGCAGGTTTTTCAATGGGCCAAGCTGTATTATATCATTATCCGACAGATCAAGCCATTCAAGAGAAGCCATATCTTTCAGAAAGGATAAATCAGCAACTGCATTTCTGCATGCCCTGAGAATCTTTAAGCTTTTAAGATTTGCCAGAACGTGAAGGTCGTCTATTCCACAACCGCTGATATTCAGGTCGACAAGACGTGTCAAGTTCTTCAGCGGCTCCAAACTGCGGATGCTGTTATTTTCAATATTGAGCTCTCTGAGATTGCAGGCACTTTCCAGGCCATTCAAACTCGTTACACTTCCCCGAGGGGCTTCAAGCTCCAAAAGCTCCAGCATGTCTTTGGCATTGGGATCTTTTATCTTCAATGTCTGTTCAACGATGGATTTTAACTGCGAATCATCAAATTTTACACCACCGGAGACACCAAATACAGAACAGGATAAAAACAAGCAAAACGAAACAAGCAGACACCATTGACTTGAAAGCCGCATACATCCTCCTTTTTTAAGAAAACGGGGCAGCAGAACTGCTGCACAATCCCACTGCCCCTGCAATGTGTTCTATTCCACCGGCGAAGGGGCGATCTCGACCACCTCATAATGATGTTCACCGCTGGGATTCTTGACGACCGCCTTCTCATTGACCGCAAGCCCGTGAATTGCATCACCCACGGGGGAAAGAATCGAAATGCTGCCGTTATCGATATCCGCATCGTGGGGGCCCAGCAATTGATAGGTCATCTTCTGCTGGGTTTTGAGATTCAGCAGGGTCACGACCGTGCCGAATACCGCCCGGTCGCACGCCACTTTTGTACAGTCCACAATTTCCGAACGGTTTAACTGCGCCCGGATTTGCCCCATCCGCCCTTCGAGAAAACCGAGCTGCTGACGGCCGTAAATATACTCGCCGTTTTCCTTCAGGTCGCCCTGTTCACGGGCCTCACCGACTCTTTTCCTGACTTCAGCCGCCTCTTTTTCGAGATGGGCGAGTTCCTCCTTGAGTTTATTGTATCCTGTCTTTGAAATTGGCACAAGGTCAAGCATTCTGACATACTCCACAAATCAAATCATCTATTTCCAAAATTATTATATCTCCATGCCCGGCTACGCTGCCGGACTGCGTTTTTTCATTAAGCAATCTGTTTGACCGAGATAATTTCAATGGCTGTCGTCGGCACATCATCATAATAGCCTTTCGAGCCGGTCTTGACCGCGGCGATCTTATCGACCACATCCATCCCCTCGGTCACCTTGCCAAAGACCGCATAGCCAATCCGGTCCGGTGTCGGCCCAGTGTAATCCAGAAAGGTATTATCCGCGTGATTGATAAAAAACTGGCTGGTCGCACTATCCGGGTCGGAGGTTCGCGCCATGGCAATTGTACCCCGTTTGTTCTTGAGGCCATTGGAGGCTTCGTTAACAATTGGGTCATTACCCGGCTTGGACTGCATCTTGGCCGTCAGGCCGCCGCCCTGAATCATAAAGCCTTTAATCACGCGGTGAAAAATCGTCCCGTCGTAATAGCCGTCACTGACATACTCCAGAAAATTCTTCACGCTGACCGGGGCCGCGGCGGCATCCAGTTCCAGGGCGATATCCCCCAGCGTCGTCTGTATCTTTACTTTCGGATTACTCATGTTAGTCCTTTCAGTCCTGACCTGATTGTTTATTGCGACGGTTCAAGGCCGCACACAGATTCTTATAATAATCGACCTTTTCCGGCCCTAATAGCAGTATCGGAAAAGCCGACTTGTTATGATACAATGGTTCGTTCAAATCCACAACCCCCTGGCACAATTGACCGTCGGGGGTCCCCGGAATCGGCGAAAAATCACTGAGCATCACCCGGATTCCCAGCGAACTGGCAAACCGCATCGATTCTTCAATTCCCTGCATATCCGCCAGCGGATGGCCCAGGATTTCGTAGGCCGTGATCGCACCTGCCGGCACACCCGCCGACCGCAGTGCCTCGACGGCACCCGCCAAATCTTCACCCGCCACCTTCGCCCCGGTCTGGCGCTGGAACTCGGCGCTGACGCTTTCATAGCCCAGGTAAAACGACTTCATCCCCGCTGCGACCAGCCGTCGGGCTGTTTCCGGAGTCATCAGCCGGGCATGCATCGCGTTGGGCGAATGCAGCGCCACGCCACCACCGGCCCGCTGGACATAGTCCAGAAACAGATATAACACATCCTTTGGCCGATAGAGCAGCGCATCATCATAAAACGCCAGATGCCGCGCTCCCGCCCGCCGGGCCGACTCAAAATCCGCAATTGTCTCATTAAGCCCTCGCAGCACAAATCCGCCGCCAGCCACCGGCACATAACAATACGAACACCGATACGGGCACCCCCGCGTCAGCGTAATCGCCGCTGTTACCGGCTCAGGGTACAATTCCCACGCCGCC
>JAFGQP010000027.1 GCA_016935635.1 Sedimentisphaerales bacterium | reverse complement strand
GCGTTTAATCCGTTCCGCATTCTCAATGATCCGGACTTGCTGAATGTGCTGGGCAAACACAGCACGCCTGAAAAACGCATTTACATCATGAACCATTTCAGCCATCCGCGCGAGCTGACGGCTCCGGCCATACACGCCATCGACCAGCTGCTCCAGTCCGGCATCGTGCTGACCAATCAATGCCCGCTGATTCGCGGTGTTAATGACAATCCCGATACGCTGGCGGAATTATGGCGAAAACTGTCCTTTATCGGTGCGGTGCCCTATTATCTGTTTCAGTGCCGCCCGGCCATGGGCAACAGTGCCTATACCGTGCCCATCGAAGAAGGCTATACCCTTGTTGAACAGGCCAAGAGTAAAGTTTCCGGCCTGGCCAAGCGGGCTCGCTATGTCATGTCCCATACGACCGGAAAAATTGAAATTCTCGGCCTGACCGAAGGCGAAATATTCTTCCGCTACCACCGGGCCGCCGACGATGCAGACAGCGGACGGATACTAGTCTTCAAACGCAATCCCGAGGCCCGATGGCTGGATGACTACAGCAACCCGATCCTGGATTACCCGGCCGAAAAACCTGCCGGCCTGCAAGAGGCGGACTAAACGGGCCCCAAGACCCTGCAAACTGAACTTTTTACCGCCGGATTGCCGACACATAGGAGATGGCAATCAAACATTTTCTCAGACAATGGCGGTTTACACTGATATTGATCGGCTCCGTCGCGGTCGGTGCGGTCATTGGCAAGATGACCGGCCCCCGCGCCCAGTGCCTCAAACCCTTTGGGGATATCTTCTTGAATCTGCTCTACACGGCAGTCGTCCCGCTGGTGTTTTTCTCGCTGGCATCGGTGGTCGCAGGAAGCGCCAACCTCCGCAGGCTGGGGCGTATCGCCGGGTGGATGCTGCTGATTTTTGCCATCACCGGCCTGATTTCAGCGTCTCTGATGATTACCGCAGTCAAGATTTTTAAGCCTACAAAAGATATACCCCTGCAACTCGAACAGACCACCCAGGAGGAATCCAAGCCATTAGCTCAGCAGCTTGTGGACACCTTCACCGTTTCTGATTTTCAGCAGCTTTTAAATCGAAAAAACATGCTGGCCCTGATTGTCTTTGCCTTGCTGACCGGCCTGGCCTCACAGGCCGCCGGCGACAAGGGAAAACCGTTCCGGGAGTTTCTGGTGGCCGGGGCCCATGTGATGGGCCAGCTTATCAAGTTGATTATGCTGTATGCCCCAATCGGATTGGCGGCTTATTTCGCGTATCTGGTCGGGGTATTTGGGCCCAAACTGCTCGGCACGTATGCCCGAGCAGCGATCCTGTATTACCCGCTATCGATGGGCTATTTCGTGGTAGGTTTTACCCTGTATGCTTTTCTGGCCGCAGGCAGAACCGGCGTCCGAAGATTCTGGACCTTTATCCCGCCGGCAGCCCTGACCGCCTGGGGCACAGGCAGCAGTCTGGCCGCCCTGCCGGCCAACCTCGAATCCGCCCGGCGTATCGGCGTCCCCGAAGATATCCGCGATATCGTCCTGCCGCTGGGGGCCACCATCCACATGGACGGCTCCTGCCTGGCGGCAATCTTGAAAATCGCGGTCTTGTTTGCCCTGTTTGGACGGGATTTTTCCGGCCTGGAAACCTATGCTATCGCCGCGGGCATCGCCCTGCTGACCGGCACGGTCATGAGCGGCATCACCGGCGGCGGCTTCCTCGGTGAGATGCTGATTGTCACCCTGTACGGCTTCGGGCCGGAGGCCCTGCCGATTATTTCAATGCTGGGGATCTTTGTGGATCCCCCGGCCACAATGGTCAATGTCTCCGGCGATACCGTCGCGGCCATGCTGGTCACGCGAATCATCGAAGGCAAACAGGGAACATCCCTTAAAACGGCCTGAGCCGAGCAGTCACTGCATAGTGATCGGAGGTTAAATGCCCCTCGACCGGCTGGTTATGAATCTGCGCATCGATAATCACCGTTCCCGGCGCCATCAGGATATAATCAATCCGAGCCCCATCCGTATTGCCTCTGAAGCCATGAGAGGTTCCCAGCTTTGCCTGTTCCGGGTTGGCCGCCGCCAGCACATCCATCATCGGCAGCGGCGTCTTTCGGTCGGACAATCCCAACAGGTACAGGATTTCCGGGCTATCCGGCGCGGCATTGAAATCCCCGGTTACCACAAACGGCTCGGCATGTTCCCGCGCGGCCACCTTGCGGCTAAGCAATTCCGTGCTTTTGACGCGGGACGGCGCCGACTGATGATCAATATGGAGATTATAGGCATACAGCCCTTTGCCGGTCTTTTTTTCGATTAAACGAGCCCACGTACAGATTCGCGGAAGCTTGTTGCCCCAGTGCATAGAGCCGACTACCCACGGTGAATTGGAAAACCAGAACGTGCCGGAATCAGCCACTTTAAAACGGTCCTTGCGATAGAGAATGGGGCTGTATTCCCCGGCCTTTTTGCCGTCATCCCGCCCCACACCGACAAAGTCATAACCCGGCACAGCCTTGAGGATTTCGCGAATCTGAAAATCCAGCGCCTCCTGCAAGCCCAGCACATCCGGTGAAATCTGTTTGATTTGCGTAAACAGGGCCTCCCGGCGAAGCTGCCAGTGATTATCGCCGTCATTGGCCGATCCATAACGAATATTAAACGTCATCACCAGGACATTTGGGTCGTCCGCTTTGTGACCGGCCGAATGAGCCATCTGGCATCCGACAATCAACAATCCCATCCAGCAGATACAAATCACACCAATCCATTTTTCCAAACGCATAGCATTCCCTTTCCAAAATATGGCAGGTATTATATGCGCTTCGCGGAATAAAAACAACCACTCTATCGGCAAAAATTACGGCCAGTGGCTATCCTGCATCCAGGACTGGACAAACACCGCCAAATCCTCAATATCAATCACCCCATCCGGAATTAAATCCGTCGGACGCGGGTCAGGAATCCGGACAATCGGTTCCTGCTCAGCCAGATAAAGCAGATTCGCCTCCGTCAATGCCGTGTTATAAATCCGCACATCATCAATCCAGCCGTTCCAGTTCCGGTCGGTTGTCCGGCCGACACGGCTGCCGATAAAGACCGGATCGGTGGTCGTTTTGACCGGCCCGGCCGCCCCCCAGGCATCCAGCTGCCCATCGACATAGAGTCGAACCGTACTGCCGTCATAAACACCCATCAGATGATGCCACTGATTATCCGTTATTGAGGTCGTACCGTTGGCCTGATATTCCCCGGTTGTGGAAGCATTGAAATGGAATGAAATCGAGCCGGCGGTATTATTGCGGATGAGACGCCAGGCCTGCAGCCCTTTGGTCACGACCGACGCATACGCATCAACCAAACCCGGCGTTTTAACCCAGGCCGAAACAGTCGCGCCTCCGGTTAAATTCACTCCAGTACTGTTCTGGCATTCCAGATAACTGACATAGTTATTGCCGTTAAAGTAGGCAGCTTGCCCCAGATGCCCCGTATCGAACACTACAGCGGAACCCGCCAAGGCATCATAGCCATGCCCGGTCACATCCAGATAAGTGCCATCCAGCGGCCAGTGAGCCGTCAGATGTTCCGTTCCCGGATCCGTCGGCATGACCACCTCGGCGTACATATCCAGCCACTGCCCGGCCAGCACCGCAAAGTCGGCCATATCCACCACACAGTCGCTATTGAAATCATCCTGCCTGGCAGCACAATCCCGACTGCGAAGGCAGATATTATCAACTCGCAGCGTTCCCGAGCCGCCCGGCTGCGACGCCCCCGGGATACCCACGCCAATGCTCAGTTTGGTGATCTGTGATAAATCAACACCCGCAAAATCCACCAGCGGAAATCCCAATTCCATCCAGCCTGCCATCTGCACCACAGACATATCCGTCATCGTCAGCACAGAATAACCGCCTGTCTCATCCTCCAGCCGGACATACATCACTTCGGCGGCATTGGAGGCATTGCCCCGCACCAGCACCGAAAGATAATCGCCCTGCCCCGCAATAAAATTCTTCGGTGACGTAAAAGAGCTGTCCGCTTGTGAGTAATATGGCATTTGATCATTCTGATAGGACAACACCATAAAGTTATCACCGTAATCGCCCAGCGTCACCTGACCACCTGTGTCATTGGTATCACCATCAGCCCATGCCGCCTGCAACACCGCATCCGTTGTATAGGATTCAAAAAACTCTATCGAATCCGGATTCTGACGCTGAAGGTATTTCTGTACTTCCGAACCTGCCAGCAGGTACGCCCCCACCCCGAAGACATCGGTCGTCGTGGCACTGGTGCTGCGGGGATCGGCTCCGACCGGCTGAACCCAGCCCAGCAGACCGTTGGGCTGCACCGCTGCTTTGAGCGCCTCCCAGCCCGCCGCCACGGTGGGCCAGTACGTCGCTTCATCCAGCAGGCCGTTGTTGATTCCCCACGCAATCCCGTAGGTAAAAAAGCCCGTCCCGCTGGTTTCGGGATTATCATACCGCTGGGGGCTGAGCAGGTCTGAGTGCCAGTAGCCGTCCGGCAGTTGAATCGCCGCCAGCTTAGCCGACATCTCCTGCAGCAGCGCCGTATAGCGGCCGCGCTGCGGGTCGTCCAGCGGCAGATATTGCAGCACCCGCGCCGTGCCGGCAATCACCCAGCCGTTGCCGCGAGACCAGAAGACCTTCTGGCCGTTATAGCTGTAAGCCGGATACAGATAATTAATGTCCCGGAAAAACAAGTGGTCATCCGTATCATACAGGCAGCTTTGCGTCTCACCCCACATCCGGTGCATAAACGCCGTATAGGCGGGATCGTTCAGCGCCCGCGATAGACGCACCAGTCCCGGCGGCGCCATAAACAGGGCATCACACCACCACCATGTTTCACTGCCGCTGGAAAGATCGCAATTAAATTGCGGTGATGCCGCGATATGGGCATCACCGACACTTTTGAAATGAGCGTATCGGGCGGGGTCCTGGGTATCCAAAAAATATAATTCCATGTAATCCTGTCCCACCGCATTATTGTCGGCATGGTGGGAATTCGATGCCAGTCGCCAGTTGAATTTGGCGGCATACTCCCGACATTTTGCCAGATAAGTCTCGTCTTTGGTGGCCTCATAACAGGCCATCAAACCCGCGTGGAGTGCCCCCCGCTCCCAACTGACCGAACTGTTCCAGGCGCTTTGGGTCAACTGCCAGTCGGCCACCTTCTTCATCCAGTCGATGACCTCGCCGGACATCTCCGACGCCGGACGAACCTGCACCGAGGCCGGACACCACACAGCCAGCAGAACAGCAAAAACACACACCGACAGAATCCAAATATATTTTGGGCAATTCATATATCCCCCATGAAGCAATATCAAAAAAAGCGACAGGCGGGACAACTGCCCCGCCTGCCGAAAACAAGCTTTGGTATTACGGACAATCCGGATACAAACCGCAATCCAGCCATTCCATTGAAAACGTCATAAAATCTTCCAGAGTCACCAGACAGTCATCATTGTAGTCGTATGTCGGCTTGTCAATGCAGACACTCTTGCCGCTCACATCATGATACACATCAATGACCTGGGTTTGAGTCAGGGCGTAATTGTATACCCGGATATCATCCATGGCACCATTGAAAATGTAGTTGAACGCGCCCTCGTTGTTAGCCGAAGCGCCAATGTTGACCGGGGCATCGGTCTTGGTGCCAGGGGTCCAGTTTCCGGTACCCGCCCCAACACCGTTGCGATAAATCGTCGCCGCGGTTCCATTAAACACAATCGCCACATGTTCCCAGGCATCCACCGGCAGGACCGGCGTTGAAATATCGCCGCTGCCCGTGCCGTTTTTCAAAATCACCACACTGTCGGCCTGGGCGGCGTTGTTGACTTCATACTGATACATCATTGTATCCACCCCGTACGACACTTCCTTGGAAAACAGTCCCTGGTAGGTCGCCGGATTGGTCTGCCCGGCCCACTTGGCCCACAGCAAAATCGTAAATTGATCAGTGTACTGCGAGGGATTCCATGTCCCCGACGCGCCAAAGCCGTTGATGGCATCAATGGTTACTGCACCGTTGGCGACACCATCCGCACCCGCCGCAAAGGCCGGTGTTCCGTTCGGATCGGCATGATGCCCTTCACCACTGCGATCCAGATAATACGTGCCGTCCCAGTTCTGGGCGTCGCTATCCAGCATCCAGTGTGCAACCGGCCGCTTGACACCCAGTTTGGCCACCTCAGAATACACCGCCTTGTCGGCCCCGCTGTCGTTGATGACCTTGCAATAGTAATATCCTTCATCGGCCGTACTTGCTGAAGCGATAGTCAGTGTCGCCAGATCGACTCCCACCGCCGTATCATCACTCGGTGTATCGCTGACTGCATCGGGAGTCTTGTACCAGAAATAATGAGCCGGGGTTTCGCTGGTCACGACAACGGCCATCTCTGCCATGCCGCCCAGGTCCGCAATGGCATCTTTGGGCTGAACATCAATCACCGGGATCGACTTGAGCGTCTCAAATTTCCAGATCGAACCGGGAATTGTATTGGCATCACTGGGAGCCGAATCTGTAATGCTTTCATCTACACGCCAGTAATAAATCCTGTCGCGTTTGAGAGTAATCGGCGGATTGATCGTATCAGAAGCTCCGCCGCTGCGAGAAACAACAATCGGATTGACGCCGATAAAATTCGGTTCATCCTGTTCCACAAAATACACATAGTGCTTGGTAATAGCCGGATTGGGCACAGTCGGATCCGCCGGACTGACTCCCACGTCCCACGACAGGGTCTGATTCAGCGCCACATTCACCGCTCCGTTGGCCGGGGTGGGATTATGGGCCTCATAGACATCTGAGGGATTAGCCAGATTCTCTCCATCCATCATGTAAATATCATCAATCCAGACACGACGGATGTCCGTCTCATCCCCGCCGCTCTGTCGCCCCCACAAAAAGCGGTCCAGTGTCTCAGCTACCGCAACTCGGAATCCAAAAGTATTGATGGTCCCGCCGGAGACCGTCACCCGGTCGGCTTCAGTGGCAGATGCAGTGCCATTTTGATGGACATATAATTTAAATACATCGGTTGTCTGGCTTGCACCCACCGCATTGGTAATCACGACCCACAGATTGTACCAGGGCTGGGTTTCTCCGACATTCAGAGTAATACCGGTATCTGAGTACCAGGTGTTGGCATGTCGCACATCCAGTCGGCCATTCGTGAATCGGAAATCCGGACCAAAGATACCCCATTGACCATCGCTGGTATTCGGGGCATCAACATTGGTCATTCCCAATGCAGTATCGGTCGTATTGGAATTGACGCGAAACCGGAAAAACAAGGTTTTGGTCTGCCCTTCAGCAATGGAAGCCTCAGGACTCAGAATGCCGTACGTTGAACTCTGTCCCCCGATTTGCGTGCCTCGAAGCACCTGATTGCCGGCATCAGCAGGATCAGCCTCGATAACAGAATTGACACCTTTCCATGCTGTCGTTACGGTTTCGACCGCCCCCGGGGTATAGCTGCCGAAATCATCTACCTTGACGATTGCAGCCCCGGTAAGACCGGTCAATAAACAAATGGCTATCATAACGATTGTTTTCTTCATACCCGTTCCTTTCTGTTAAAATGGTCTCGATATATTTGATTGATAATTCCCGAACGTGGTTTCTGTCATGACAAGCTGCATCCGGCTGGCTTCACGCCGTTGTTTTTCGGAAAGAGGCGTTCACGACGATGCTTCAAGATCCTGAATCCGGTTCTGTCTTTTTATGCCATCCTGGAAAACAGGCCGCCACCCTCTTGAACAATGGCGGCCTGTTCCTGAAACATTCAATTTCATGCAGGGGAAAGTCGCTTCTGCCGCCGGTGCTTATCGCTTGCGGAACGACAAAGCCAGACCACCCAGCCCCATCAGCAGCATCGATGCCGGTTCCGGAATATAGGTCAGCTGTTCACCGTCACGCATGTGAATATCATCAAACAAGACATCCACGTTGGTGTTCTGCATCATCACAAAGAAGCGATCAATGTCGCCGTCGGGACAGCCGGTGCGAAATGCACAATCATCGGCAACCAGGTCGCCAGCCGCCGCATCCGAAGCCGTCGTCTTGAGATACACATCGTACGTGTTGGCGGTGTTATTGACAACCGTCCACACATAATACCATGTGTTGGCGGTAATTGCAGCCAGGCTGCCGGTCATGGAGCCGCCATTGCGAACACGGAAGGTGCCGTTGATCAGGGCACACTGGGCATTGAACGTGTTGCCGAACTGATACGGGGTGTCCAGGGTCGTCAGACCAAAAGAGGTATCATACGTGTCGGTGGTCACCATAAACTTCAGCGACATTGTACTGGTGGTATTGTCGGCAACGATCTCACTGCCTGACAGCACACCATACAGGCCGCTCTGGCCGCCCGTCGGACGCACCGACAGCACCTGGTTTGCAGCATTGGACGGATCCGCCGCAATCACCATGGTTGAAAGGGGCGCCGGGGTAGAGTTGTTCGAGGTCGAAACCCACGCCCCGCCGGTCACTGCGTCAATCTGACCCGCAGTGTAACCGTCGAAATTGTCCACCAGGGTCGCCGCGGCCATCGAACCAGCGACCAAAACCACACTCATCACGTACCACATTGTTCGTTTCATTATTTTACCTCCGAAAGTAATAAAGTTTAAACACACTATTTGCGTTTCCATCACCCGATAGAAATCAATTTATGGAATTTGACTCGCATCCGGCTGTCCGGCCTCATACAAACGCCGGATTTCAGCCGCCGCAAGACTTCGATTGAACACCATCAGTTCATCCACAATCCCGTCAAAATCCCCTTCCCGCAGGATATATTTACCATCCACCTTCAGCGCCCCCAGAATCACTTCCGTCGGCTGCCCGGTGATTGCGGTGGAATAGGGTTTGCTTTCAAACAGCTCGCCGTTGACATAAAAAGCGGCAGTCTCCGTATCATGCGTCATCACGAAGTGATACCACACCCCGGCCTGCTGAGTAAATGCACGGCTATAGCAGCCCCGGTCGGATTTGGAATTGAACCGGAGCAGTTCAAACTGATTGCGCTGCCCGGAAATCGAATACTTGCCGTCAAATATCGAAAACTGGAAATTGACATGATAATCCTGCCGGCACGAAATCAAGTGTCCCCCCATCCGGGCCGGATTGGGATAATACACCCACGAACTGACCGTCACCGGGCCGTGGATGGACAAGGATGGGTCCGCTGGAATGACAATCGTCTGCTCTTTGCCGCGTTCAAAGCGGACCGCCGTCTTGCCCGGCAGACGCCCCTGCACCCAGGTCGGCTTTTGGCCATCTGTGCCGAAAACACCATCCAATACTGACGCAGTAACTGGCGCTCGATTCAGCACCCTGTCCGGACTGGATGCATCTTCCTCAAAGGTATAATGCGCCACCAGAGACGGGTCCGCATACAGTTTGTTATGATACGCCTTCCAGCGATGATACGGCGAGCCTTTGTCAGCCAGCAGTTCCGTATCAAACTGCTCCTTGCGGACAAACAGGCGGTCATTGAGCCGGGCCGGCTTCAGATTTCCCGCCGCATCGCTGCGGCCTCCCTGCCCAACCCTTAACGACAGAGCCGACCCGTATTTGAGCGGGTCCGAACCGCTGCGCAATTCCGCTTCGCCCTGAAAGACATGAGTCTGCGTATTACCCTGAGCGTCGATTTCCACCCCGAACTCCGTCCCCAGATCGACCACCGTCGCCTGCGGGGTTCGCACCACAAAACGCTCTTCACTGCAGTTTTCAATACTGACCACCAGCCGACCGGATTTCAGGTACACACGGCTTTGCGCTTCAAGCTCAAATTCCGCGGGTGCTTGCACAATCACCGTCGCCCCGGTATCCATTGTAATTTCCGCCAGCCCCCGGACCAGCTTCATCGGGCCCAGACAAAGAGCCTTATCCTGCTGAATCGGGCCATTAACACTGGCCCATTCGGCATGAACCGACGACGTCAGATATCCCAGCCCCCCGGTCTGCTGAACCGGCACCAGGTGAATATAGGACAGCAGCATCAGCAGTGCCGCACTGGCCGCAATCGCCGTATAAATAGCGGTCTTGTTGATCCTGTTCCGCAGCGATTCCCGACGCAGCGGAATGACAGCAGGATTCTCAGGGACTTCCGCCGGAGGGGGATCCACAACCGGCGCGGCCATTTCCGCACGGGCCATCTGCTTGAGCGATTCCATATAGGCTTCCTGCGTGTCATCCTCCGGAATCCACGAATGAGACATCCCCGCCACCCGCTCGGATCGCTTCAGCAGCGACACAAACTGCAGGTAATGCACCGCATAGCGAATCCGCTCCGGATGCTGGTCTATCAGTGCATTCAGCTCCTGAACCTGCTGCTCGCTGATTTGGCCTTCCACCGCCAGCGTCAGCAAATCCTCAAGCTGATATTGAATCTGTTTATCCATGTGTAAGCCCTTCCTTTCGCCCGACACGCTCAATGCACTCCAGCAGCCTGCCTTGCACCCGGCTCAGTAATTTATAAATCCCGTGAATCGTCAGGCCAAACTGACGACTGATTTCCTTCGGACTTAAGTCCTGACTGTACCGCATCTTGATAATCTCACGATTGCGGGCGTCCAGTTTGCTCATACAATCTTCCAGTACCCCGTTGCGAAAATCCATGGTATGCATCTCGTCTTCCAGAATTGCAAGCATCTGCTCAAAAATCGGGGTATCAAAGATCACCTCCCTGAGCTTGGCCTTCTTTTTCCGAAAAGCCAGAACCTCAAAATGGGCATATCGCAGCGCCCAGCCCAGAAAATTCGTCCCCGGCTCAAACTGGTCAAACCGCGACCACATCAGCTCCGATACCGTCTGCAGAATATCATCCGCATCCGCATAATTGGGAACCAAAGACAAAATGTAGGCATGAATCCTGGATTGATTCTCCAGGAGCAGCTTTAAAAACAATTTATTGTTTTTATTGTCCATTTTTTCTTGTTTGCCGAAGTCCTTATTCGAAAAAAACCTAACCTCTGGTGAATACGGCAAGATGACCCGAAAATTTGGACAAAATTCTTGAAGATTTCTCTAAAAGTATATATCTATATAATAGTTTTTATGTCTTTTTTTGCCTGATATAATGTCCACAAAAAATGAAACATGCCAGGCTCATTACTCGATGCCGGACATCCAGTTTGACATCAACGCCACAAGATCATCAATATCTACTTTGCAATCCCGATTCAGGTCTTGCTGGTAATATCCCCACTGCCCGCAGCTATCCGGCTTATCTCGGAGGTCAATCCCCGCGTCGATATATTGCCCACCCCCGCTCCGATGACAATGGATGGCAATCAGATTGGTTTGGCTGGTTTTCAGTGACGCCTTCGCCAATTCCAGCATCGGCAGACGCAAATACCGCGTGGTATAACTATGCAAGGTCAGAGCAGGAATCCCGTTGATATAGACTTCCGCATCATCGTCATGATGAATTTTCAGCACCAGTCGCTCCAATTGCTCAGCAGACAGATCGCCCAGTGTAAATTCCCTTCGCAGCCAGATATCGGAAGAATTCCAGGCCGTTCGGACAAATTTATGGGCCCCGCCGGCCACTCCGAAACCGCCCTGCCCCTGCGGCCAGGATGAATCGTTGAATCCCTTCTTATACCAGTCTCCCGCCGGCTGAATTGTCGTGTATGTCCAGACTTGCCCGGATATATCCGAGGCGGGAATCAGGGACGTGTATGAATTATTAAATTGGGTATTGGCTTCGGCCAGTCGTTCCGCATTGACTTTGATAACCTTGCGATCATACGTCGCAAACCCCACCAGCTCAAGTTCCGTATCGATAATCTCCGTGTAAATCGCTGCACTCAGGCCCGGATTTTCTTTAAAATCCATCAGGCTGCAT
>JAFGQP010000026.1 GCA_016935635.1 Sedimentisphaerales bacterium | reverse complement strand
GTTGCAGCAACCGCGGCGTTGGGATCACTGTTCGGTGAGATATTGAAGCTGATATACGGTGCAATCGCCAGGGCATCGGCGTGTTTGTATGCTTCCTGAAACGTGACGACCTGCCGGGAGACATAATCGTTGGCCGCCCACCCCGGAAGCACTCGCACCAGCCGCTGTGAGCCGCCAAAGACCTCCTGCCAGATTTTGAAAATCTCCACCGACCTGAAGGCGGTATAGTGCCATGCTGCCTCCCACGGCCGCTCCGGATGACCGAAACCTCTGGCAAGACCCTGCTGCTGGGCATAGCGGTGCTGAACAAAGATGCCGTTCCAGACCTCGTTGGAATATTCCACATAAATCTTCAATTCAGGATTGAGCCGCTGACTGACGAATTTGGCAAAGTTCCGCACATACTCATCATCGGCCTTGTGCGGCATACAAAACCATGGATCGGCCCCAAGCCGATTCGCCAGGTCGATCAGGTATTCAAGAGCAATCCCTTTTTCGGAAAACGTCGCATCCTCCGGAACAGGGCGGTCCGACCACCGGACAATCTCGGAATTGTTGGTGTGCATGAAGTCCATGAAGCGGATACAGGCCATCCCTTTCCATCGCTTCAGCAGGGACGGATGCCACGGATTGTCCGCATAGTCTTTTTCAAATCCGGGCATAATCACGTGGATATTTCGGATATAGTCCGTCGAGTCGATTTCTTTCAGCCTCAGCCAGATCGCCCCGCGTGCCGGCTCGACTTTAATTGTCGCTCGCCCAGGCCGCTGGTCGATAATCTGTCCTGCCCCCCAGGCCTCTATCAGCCCCTGCCCCTCATACAGTATCGTATAATTCCCGCCGGGGTAATGGCCGCCCTCAATGGTGTTCAGCGGTGTCTCGACCCAGCAGTTCGGCTCCAGCCGCTTGACCCAGCCGTGGGCATCCAGTTCCAGCCCCGGCCCCTTGCCCCACGGCTGCTCCAGTTTCTGACTAATCCAAGGCCGTGACATCCGAAACACATCTACAAACGGCAGTTCCGTATTCCAGTCCGCCGGCCCGGCCAGATTAATGCCCATTCGAGCAGATGAGGCGGCCAGTCCCGAAGAAGGTGTCAATGACAACGCCAGGCACAAGCCCGCGGCAAACGCATGATAATAAGCTGATGCAGACACGGCTCAAACTCCTTAATAAAGTGGTTTGACCTTTTTAAATGCTGTTCATATAAATATACATGTTATGTCCTGTATTTCAATTCCTAAAATTGAAACAAATATTAGATTTTGTCCATTTTCTTTGTCATTTCTCTTCAGGACGAGCGTTTATAAAATAGAATAGCGAAACAACGGTATGATGATATCCTAAATTGTGCTAATAAGTGGACAATAAGATGCGAGAATTAACCATTTCATTGCTGACTTGTATATTCACTTTTTCGGGTGGATTATACGGTGCCGCAGCGGTCATTCCCTTTGAGATCAATGCTGGGTTTGCCATCAACAACCCCATCGACCAGGCCGTGCTGGACAGTCTCACCGAGCACCAGATTGCCCCCGCCAATCTGTGTTCGGATGCAGTCTTTGTCCGGCGGGTCTATTTTGATTTAATCGGGACGCTTCCGACTGCCCAGGAAGTGCGTAAGTTCCTTGGAGACAAGCGTTTGGATAAACGTACCAAACTGGTTGATACCCTGCTTGCCCGCGATGAATTCGCCGCCTACTGGACCCTGAAATGGTGCGATGTCCTGCGGGTCAAGGCCGAATACCCCGTCAATCTGTGGCCCAATGCTGTGCAGGCGTATCACCGCTGGATTTTCGAATCAGTCCGTGATAATAAACCCTATGACGAGTTCGCCCGCGAGCTGCTGACTGCCAGCGGCAGCAATTTCCGCGTCCCGCCGGTCAATTTCTATCGGGCCATACAGGGGCGAAAGCCTGCCGATATCGCAGATGCTGCGGCCCTGACCTTCATGGGCACACGTCTGAAAATCTGGCCGCAGAAAAGCCGACAGGATATGGAGACATTCTTTTCGCGACTTGCCTATAAAAGCACCGCCGAATGGAAAGAAGAAATCGTCTATCCCGACCCGGCCCAGACTGAGCCATTGGAAGCTGTATTTCCAGATGGAACCAAAATCAAAATTGCCCCCGATGACGACCCGCGCAAGGTGTTTGCCGATTGGCTGATTCAGCCGGACAACCCCTGGTTTGCCCGGGCAATGGCCAATCGCGCCTGGTCGTGGCTGATGGGCCGCGGCATTATCCACGAACCGGATGATATCCGCCCGGACAATCCGCCCGCCAATCCCGCTCTGCTGAAATATCTGGAAGCCCAACTCGTCCAATCCGACTGGAACATCCGGCATCTGTTCAAGTTGATTTGCACCTCGCGCACCTACCAGCAATCCTCGATTCCGCAAAGCGATGACCCTAAAACCCAGGCTCTCTTTGCCTGTTACCTGCCGCGACAAATGGATGCGGAAGTGCTGATTGACGCCCTGTGTTATCTGGGCGGCACTGAGGTCAAGTACTCCAGCGCCATCCCCGAGCCGTTTACTTTCATCCCCGACGAACATCGCACCATCGAACTGGCCGACGGCAGCATTACCAGCCAGTTTCTCGAGATGTTCGGCCGTCCCGCGCGTGATACCGGCCTTGAATCCGAACGCAACAGCCACCCCACCGATGTGCAGCGGCTGTTTATGCTCAATTCCTCTGACGTGCGGAAAAAAATTACCCAGAGCCCGCTGCTGCGGAAAATCTTCAACACCGGCAAGGGCAAGCCCCGCGAGATGATCGCCAGCCTCTATATTACGATTTTGTCGCGTTATCCAACGCCTCAGGAATATCAAACCATCGAAAAGCATTTCGCCTCCAGACGAAACCGTACCGGCGAAGCCGCCGAAGATTTGACCTGGGCCCTGCTCAACAGCAGAGAATTTCTGTTCCGGCATTAAAATATGGTTGAGGATCATGAACCATGAAACAAAATAAAACACAAATCGAAACTCTGAACCGCCGCGACATGCTCAAATGGATGCTTGGCACCGCGGTTACACCGGCCCTCATGGACCCGGCAAAGCTTTTTGCCCAGGGCACGCTGCCGCGTGCTTCTGCCAAATCCATCATTCAAATCTGGATGTGGGGCGGCCCGAGCCATCTGGATACCTTTGATCCAAAGCCCGATGCCGGTGATGTCTATACCGGCCCGCTCACCAAGTCGATTGCCACTAATGTCGATGGCATCACAATCGGCGAAATGCTGCCGCTGCTGGCCAAACAGGCCGACAAATATTCCATCATCCGCAGCATGACCCATCGCAGCAACGCCCACGAAACCGCGACCTACATGATGCAGACCGGCCGCAATCCAGCTGAACGGCTGGTCTATCCGTCCATGGGTGCAGTCGTCTCGCTTTTCAAAGGCTATGACCATGGCTACAAAAGCCTCATTCCGCCGTATGTGGTGCTGACCACAGCGCTGGGACGGTTTTCGGAAGTGGGATTTCTCGGCCCCAAATACAAACCGTTCGTCACCGGCGGCGACCCCAATAAAACGCCGTTTGCCGTCGAAGGCATCGTCGCCGAAGGCATCACCGAACAACGACAGAAAGACCGCCGCCAGTTGCTGGACAGTCTTGATGTGCTCGGCAATGCCATCCCGAACAACGACGAATTCAATCGCTTCGACCAGTGCCAGAACAACGCTTATGAAATGATTCTCGGCGATGCCCGCAAGCTGTTCGATTTATCCCAGGAAACCGATGAGCTCCGTGAGCAGTACGGGCGAACCACCTTTGGCCAGTCCTGCCTGATGGCCCGACGGCTGGTCGAGTACGGCATTCCGTATGTTGCGATTAATTACGGCGGCTGGGACACCCACAAACAGCATTTCGAGACAATGCGTCGAAAAATGCCCGAATATGACAAAGGCTTGGCGGCCCTCCTGCAGGATTTATCCAGCCGCGGCTTGCTGGACAGTACCATTGTCGCCAATTACGGTGAATTCGGACGGACCCCCAAAGTCCAGTGGGAAGAACCCTGGAACGGCGGACGCGGACACTACGGCAACTGTTTTTCAGCCCTCGTCGCCGGCGGCGGCTTCAAGGGCGGCTGCGTGGTCGGCGCCTCCGATGCTCGCGGTGAAGAAGTGGCCCAGCGTCCCGTCTATCCGCAGGATTTAATCGGCACCTTTTACCAGTTGATGGGCATTGACCCCGACGGCCCCATGCCAAACCCCATGGGCATGGATATCAAGGTCATGCCCTCGATAAATAAAGACGGCGCCCCGACTGGCGGCAGACTCAACGAAATTTGCTGATCCTGAATGAAATTGTCCGCCCGAGGCGCGGCTGCGTAACGTTTCAATGTATTCTGTGGCCATCCTCGCGGAAAAATGATACTTGTTAAGTATATAAAAGCGTGATTCCTTATGAAGACGATAAAACAAATTGCATTGACGGTTCTGATTCTTGGTGTGGGCTGTGTCTGGGCGGAAACCGCCCCCAGAGTCCCGAATATCGGCTATCTCTATCCGGCCGGCGCTCAGCAGGGCACGACCATCCAAATCACCGTCGGCGGGCGAAACCTCCGCGGCATCAAAGAGGTTTATGTCTCCGGCGAAGGCGTTAAGGCTTCCCTGGTCACCTATCAGGGACGGCTCAAATCTCTCAACCAGCCGCAGCGGGATGAATTGAACAGCCGCCTGCGCCAGCTGCGCCAAAAATTCGCCCCGCCCGGCCAGCAGCGCCGCGTTGCTCCTCCGGCCCCGAAAAACACCGCCCCCAAAACCGACCCCAACACAGTCACCACACCGACAGAACCGGTCAAACTGCCCGACCATCCGATGCTGCGCAACCTTGACAGGCTCAGTGCCGAAGGCCTCCAGAAAGTGGTCGAAGAATTTATCCGCCCCAACCTCAACCAGATCAATCCGCAGATCGCCGAAACGGCAGTGATTGAAATCACCGTCGCCCCTGATGCTGCGCCGGGAGACCGCCAGATCCGTCTCGGAACAGCCAATGGATTGACCAGCCCGATGCGTTTCGAGATCGGCACGCTGCCCGAAATCCGCGAGCCGGACTATGCCGATCCCGGCAAGCCCGTCGTCACCCGCCTGACCGTTCCATCGGTCATCAACGGTCAGATTCTGCCCGGCGAAGTGGACCGCTTCCGCTTTGCGGGCAAACAAGGCCAGCATCTGGTCATCGAAACCCATGCCCGCCGCCTGATTCCCTACTTGGGCGATGCCGTGCCGGGCTGGTTTCAGGCGACCCTGAGCCTGTCCGATGCCGATGGTGACGAAGTGGCCTTTGCCGACGATTTCCGTTTCGATCCCGACCCCGTACTCTATTATCAAATCCCCCGCGACGGCGATTATATCCTGACCATCAATGACGCCATCTATCGCGGACGCGAAGATTTTGTCTATCGCATCGCCGTGGCCCAGCAGCCGTTTGTGACTTCCATTTTCCCGCTGGGCGGCCTTGCGGATAAACCCCTGACCGCGACCGCCCATGGCTGGAACCTGTCCGAAAAGCAAATCAAGCTCGATACCCGCACCGACGGCCCCGCGATTCGCACCCTGCAATTCCAGCAGGACGGCCTGTGCTCCAATAATGTGCTCTATGCCGTCGACACACTGCCAGAAAGTAATGAAAACGAAGATAACAATACCAGCGCCAAAGCCCAGAAAATCGACCTGCCCTGCATCATCAATGGCCGCATCGCCCAGCCCGGCGACATGGATGTCTTTCGATTCGAAGGCAAAGCCGGCCGGCAAATCGTCATGGAAGTCCTGGGCCGCCGCCTGCACTCTCCGCTGGATTCGCTGATTCGTCTCAAGGATGCCCACGGCAAAGCCCTGGCCTGGAATGACGATTGCGAAGACAAGGAATCCGGCCTGATGACCCACTATGCCGATTCCTATCTGACATTCACGCTGCCCGAAGACGGCGCCTATTATGTCTGCCTGACCGATTCCCAGTCCCACGGCGGCACCGACTACGGCTATCGTCTTCGCATCAGCCCGCCGCGTCCTGATTTTTCCGTCTTTGTGGATCCGGCCAGCCTGACCATTCCCGCCGGTCGCAGCGTCCCGGTTAACGTCCATGTCTTCCGTCGCGATGGATTCGATGGCGAAGTGGAACTGACCCTCAAAAATGCCCCCAAAGGCTTTGTCTTAAGCGGCGGACCGGTACCAGCCGGACAAAACGACATAAGTATGACCCTGACTGCCCCGGCCAAAGCCCCCGCTCGCGCGATTCCTCTGCAATTCCAGGCCCGTACCCGGGTCGACGGCAAAACCATCATCCGCCCGGTCACCCCCTGCCAGGACATGATGCAGGCCTTCATTTATCGCCATTATGTCCCCTCGCAGGATTTCGTGGTCACCGTCACCGGAACCCGCCGCACCACCCGGCCCGCTCAGCAGGCCGCAAAACCGTCCTCCCCGATTTTGTAGGGGCAACCCCGTGCTTGCCCAAAATATACAGCAGCTCGGAGCCCAAGCGACGGGATTTCTTCCTCTGAAATTTGAAACGGCTTTTTAGCAAACAATCTCTTATTTCGATCCCGGAGGGATTTGATAAAATAGCCGGGCGTGGAAACGTCCGGCAAGCGATCTCGCCATAGTCCCTAAGCCCCAGCGGGGCGATAGACTGCTCGAGTATAATCACAAGGTTTTCAGGGATTTATAAAGGATATGTTCCTGAAAAGGGATAAATGGATAGTGTTTCGTCAAATCCGGGGTATGGAGTTGCGAAAATCCGCCTTGGTGGTTTAATGTGCCGCCATGATAATGGATCCGGACAGATGGGGAAATTATTTGCTTTTCTCATTTAAAAAATAATCGGAGATGACGCCCATGAAGGG
>JAFGQP010000228.1 GCA_016935635.1 Sedimentisphaerales bacterium | reverse complement strand
GCAGAACTGGCCAAGGATTGGCTTAACGACAACCGGATTTACCCGCAGCAATAACGTTTGGTTTACACAGGTTTGAGGGCGTTCTCGGAATGCCCTCAAACCATTTTTTGAAACCCGGCACCAGGATTATGTCGGCGCAGCCCCAAAGGATTGTATACCAAATGGGCATGATTATTCCGCGGCGGCCACGGGCCGCTTATATGCCGCGTGTGTTCACGGGGTCAAATTACCCTACATAGCCGCGGTGATAATGCTGTTACTGGTAGCTGGCGGCTGAAAGCTCTTGAGCCGCGACGAACCGGGAAATTTTAAGTAAGATCAGTATAATTGCATAGATATCTCTAGCGATAAGAAGCGACATTATGATCAAAAAGAATCCACATCAAGCGTATTGCGTTTACAGTCTGGTTGTGCTGATGGTTTTGGCATGGACAGGCCGCGTGTATGGCTATCAGGGGATGGCGACACCAAAATTGCACGTTTCGGGACGATTCCTTCAGGATCCCAGCGGCAAGAACGTGCTTCTGCATGGATGGATGCAGCCGACAGAGACCTGGTTTAACGGTGGAGGACGGTGGTACAGCAACCCGTCCGACTGGACTAATCCGAGCAATGTTGCCGGCTTTTTGAACTATATGAAGGCCGCAGCGACCGTGATGAGCGACACTTCCCCCCAATATGGTCGGGATTATGGATGGTATTGCAGCTTTGTGCGTGTCAATACCGATGCGATCGGCGGCTGGACGCAACAGGACGGCCTGGTCAATCCCACCCAGTTTAATGGCTGGATCCAGAACTTCATTGTTCCCTATGCCGACCATCTCAGGCTGTGCGGATTGTACCTGGTGTTGAGCGCCACGGGGCCGATTAATACCCCCAATAACGGTACCCGTAATGCGGGTGTTGTGGAACAGCAGCGATTGATTACCTTCTGGCAGACGGTTGCCAGCGCACCGGGCGTCAAGAGCGCCGACAATATTATGTTTGAGCTTATGAACGAGCCGGTTGACATCGAATCGTCGCCGGGCAACGGTGACTGGGGCAATCATCAGCTCAAATATTTTGAGGCCTTCAGAAACTGGATACAGCCTGTCATTAATACGATTCGGGATACGGGTGCGGACAACGTGATATGGATTCCGACCCTGGAATGGCAGGGTTCGCCTTACCAGCACGCCCAATATCCCTTCACCGGATCCAATTGTGGTATCGCGTGTCATTTTTATCCGGCGTATGGCGGCGTGTTTGATGATCCCACGCGGGTGCAGAACCTGTGGAACTCACAATACAAGCCTGCCGCGGATTTGTGGCCGATGATGATTACGGAATGTTTTTGGTTTCCGATGCCGGATGACCCCTGGAACCTGTGCAATGGAACCACGGCGGGTTTCGGCAATGCGATCAAAAAAGCCATGGATAACCAGGGCAATGTCTCATACCTCGTCGGTTTTCTCGGGGATCTTCTCGATAATCTGAACAATAATCTTCCGGCGGATTGCAGCCTGAGTTCAAGAGAGGGGGCGCAAGCCTATTTTGACTGGCTTCCGACATATACCTGGGCCGCACCGACCAACCGCCCAATGGGATTGAGCGCGACGATGATCCTGGACTCCCAGGTTAATCTGTCCTGGACGGCCGTGCCCAATGCGGCAAGCTATAACATTAAACGCTCAGCCGCCAGCGGCGGTCCCTATACGACCTTGTCGTCGGGTATTACTGTGACAGGCTTCATCGATACCGCTGTGACTGAGGGTCAGACGTACTGTTATGTCGTCAGTGCCAACTTGCCGGGCGGTGAAAGTCCCAACAGCAATGAAGCGATTCCGGCCATGGTTCGCAGCTATCTGAAATTTAACGAATCCAGCGGCACAACCGCCTTCGATGCCACCGGATACAACTGGAACGGCACGCTGGTCAATAGTCCGCTCTGGGGCGCAGGTAAATTCAGCCACGCCGTCGATCTGGACGGAACCAATGACTATGTGTCTGTGCCGACAGGCGTGGTTAACGGTCTGACGAGTTGTACAATCGCGGCCTGGGTTTATCTGGATGTGGTGAGTAGCTGGTCCCGCCTATTTGATTTTGGGACCGGGCCATCGCTCAATATGTTTCTGACGCCGCGCAGCGGCACCTCCGGCACGATACGTTTTGCCATCACCACAGGCGGGTCTGCCGCCGAGCAGCGAATTAATGGCATCTCTGCTCTGCCTGCCGGCGCCTGGACGCATCTGGCTGTAACGCTAAACGGCAGCCTGGGGATTCTGTATGTCAATGGTATGGAAGTCGGACGCAACAGTGCGATGACACTTACGCCAGCCTCCCTGGGCGTTACGACACAAAACTATATCGGCAGATCGCAATACTCCTCTGATCCGTATCTTAATGGGCGGGTTGACGAGTTTCGCATCTATGCCAATGCATTGAGTGCTGCTGAAGTGGCTATGTTGTATGCCCAACAGATTCCTGTTTCAATTCCTTCGACGCCGACGGACTTGAGTGCAGCGTCGGTATCTGCCGGTCGGGTTGACCTGATGTGGAACAGCTCTGCTAATGCAGTGACCTATAACATCAAACGTTCAACTGCCTCCAGCGGGCCATATACGCTGATTGCCAGTGTATCAGGGACCGGCTATAGCGACATGGGACTTTCCGAATCGACGACCTATTATTACGTGGTCAGCGCTGCCAACGACGTCGGCGAAAGTGCCGATTCTGCACAGGCTGGCGCGACAACTGTGGCCGTTCCGCCGGCGGCTCCGACTGGGCTTGCTGCCGCAGTCGGCGATGGTTTTGTGAGCCTGACCTGGAATGCCAATTCCGATAACGACCTGGCCGGGTATCATGTTTACCGATCCACAATACCGGAAAGTGGGTATACACGCCAGAACAACGTGTTGCTCAATAGCCCGACATTTACGGATAATTATGTCAGTTACTACACAACCTATTATTATGTGGTGACTGCTGTCGACAAAGACTCCCTGGAAAGTCCTGTCTCCAACCATATCTCGGCCGTGCCGATGGATACCCTCGCGGTAGTGCTCAGCGCTGCTGATTTTGAAAGCGGATTTGGAGACTGGGTCAACATTTCCGGCGAGGATTCTCACAACTGGACTCGTAATCAGTCCAGCACACTGACTCCCAATACCGGCCCCAGCGGCGGAGCCAATGGAAGCACCTGGTATGTCTATCTGGAGACGTCTCCGGGCGGCGCCAATACGGCCGGCAATACGGCCATCCTGCAAGGCCCGATGATCGACGGCTATAACCGCGTCATTACCTTCTATTACCACCTGTACGGTGCGACTGCCGGCACGCTGAATGTGGATATCTTCCATGACGGTACGTGGCATAACAGCATCTGGAGCCGCAGTGGTCAGCAGCACACCTCAATGTCTCAGGCCTATACACCGTGCCTTGTGAACCTGACGAATTACACCGGCCCGATTCGGATTCGTTTCCGGGCGGTGGCCGCGGGCGGGCCGACGGGTGATGTGGCCATCGACGGCATTGCAGTTACAGGCAGAGCCCTTTACGGCGACATAAACGGTGATAATCAGGTGGACATGGATGATATTGCGGACTTTGTTCCCTTCTGGCTGCAGAGCAATTGCAGTCTGGATTTGGATGGCAACTGCCTGATTGATCTGTGTGAATTTGCGGAGTTTGCTGAAAACTGGTTGGGGGATTAATTCCCTTATATAAGTAAACTTTCGCACTTTATAAAGATCAAAAAAACGGCTTTTTTGCTCTAAAAAAGTCGATTATGAAATAATACCACTTTCGAAAGGCCCTCGAAAGCGGTAAAGAATCATAACAACTCATAGGCCATTCTGTCTATTTTTACACATTGAAAAAGTGCGAAACTTAACTATAATGATTCTGGATGGAATTGTCCGTCTGAGGCGCGGTTGCATACCATTTCAATGGGTTCTGTAGCCACCGCAGCGGCACAATGATATGTGTTAAGGATAACTGGAGAAACGGATGAATAACCCAATAAAAACGACAGTAATGTTTTCTTTGATGATCACTGCTTTGTCCTTTGCGGCTCCTCTAAAACCGCGTCTGGTCGTACTGACAGACATTGCACCTGACAACGTGGAACCCGATGACATGCAATCCATTATTCGGCTTCTTGTTCATGCCGACCTGTTTGAAATCGAAGCCCTGATTCACTCGACCGGCTGGAATACGAACAGCACGAAGGACAGTTATTATCAACTGATTCATGAAGCGATCGATCTGTATGAAAAGGATTTGCCCAATCTGATGAAGCGTTCCAGCCAGACTGGACATGTGCACGATAATGAACGTCAGGAGACGGGATACTGGCCAAGTGCGAACTATTTAAGAGACCATACCATGTATGGCAGTTCTGCCAGGGGCTTTGAGTCTATTGGATCCAATCATGTGTCTGATGGAAGCCGCAGGCTTATTGCTTTGGCTGATGAAGAGGATAATCGCCCCATTTGGGTCACAATCTGGGGCGGCGGCAACACCCTGGCCCAGGCATGCTGGCAGGTGCAGCAGGAGCGGACACCTGAACAATTGAAGGCATTTCTAAGCAAGATTCGTGCCTATGCAATCACGGATCAGGATGGGGCCCAAAAACCGGGTAATATCATCCATTGGCCCGAAAGCTCTCATCAATGGATGCGCCGCGAGTTTGAAAAGGATCTTCTGTTTATCTGGGATGAAAGCGCCTGGCTTTACCAGGCTGGTACCGGCAGAAGCAAATGGAATGATTATCAAACCCATATCCAGGGCCATGGCCATCTGGGCAGCAGGTATCCTAAATACAAGTATGGCGTTGAAGGCGACACGCCTGCTTTTCTGCATGTGATGCCTGTCGGACTCAATGATCCGGATGTTCCCAGTCAAGTCGGCTGGGGCGGCTATTTCGAGTTTGGAAACTGCAAGGACAACGCAACCCGTGCGTATCAAAACCATGGTGGTCATGCAAAAAACATTTCCTCAAAATATCAACCTTATTTTTATCCGGCAGCCTTTAACAATTTTGCGACCCGCATGGATTGGGCCAAGGACGGCAAGGGAAACCGAAATCCGGTTGTTGTCATCGATGGTGACAAAGGTATTGATATCCTGATCCGTACTCCCCAGCAAAGTACGAAAGTCAACCTCGACGCATCCCAATCATATGATCCGGATGGTGATAAGCTGACATTCAAGTGGTGGATATTGTCTGAAGCGGGCACCTATCCCGGGAATGTCATTATCTCCAACAGCAGTTCAAGTATCGCTTCAATCGACATCCCGTCAGACTCGGCTGAAAAGCATTTTCATGTGATCTGTGAGGTTGTTGATGACGGTGTGCATAACCTGTCGGCTTACCGCAGAATTATCTTCAAACCAAAGGAGTGAGACGCCGTGGCATACCCAGAGACCAATCTGACAATAAAAACTGAAGTTTTGCAAAAATGAGAACTTGGAATCAAAATGGGCCTTTTGACGACACTAGCCATCCGTCCAACACTATCACCAAAAATATCTCGATGCCCGTTGTCATTAAATTTCCAGTTTTCGTCAAAGAGTCCTGAATTCACTGGAATTCATAATAGTTAAGGATAAACAGGAGTCGGAATTATGTTTAAAACTATCGTCAGTTCTGTGATAATGTTCATACTGGCCCCAATTGTCCTTGCCGCAGACACCCCGGATACTTCCGCCTGGGTGCAATTTTCATCGTTTGCATATGCGGGCAAGGCTGCCGCAGAGCTGGCGGCGGATGAATATCTGAACCCCATCATCGCCGGCTTTTATCCGGATCCTTCCATTTGCCGGGTTGGTGAGGATTATTATCTGGTTAATTCCTCCTTCAATTATTTCCCCGGCATCCCCATCTGGCACTCCAGGGACCTGGTCAATTGGACACAGATAGGCAATGTCATCGACCGACCGTCCCAGTTTGCCATGCGTGGGGGGCAGGTCTCTGCCGGTACGTTTGCGCCCACTATCCGCCATCACAACGGCACCTTTTATATGGTCAATACCCTCGTTGGCGGAATCGGCAATTACTATGTCACCGCCACCAATCCCCAAGGCCCCTGGTCGGAGCCGGTTCGTTTGCCGGATGTCGGCGGGATTGACCCGGATATTTTCTTCGATGATGATGGCAAGTGCTATATCCTCAGTTGCGATGAACCTGTGGGACAAGCCAAATACAACGGCCATCGCACCATCCGTATTCAGGAATTCGATCTTAATCAGAAAAAGTCTGTCGGCGAAAAAACCGTACTTGTTGATGGCGGCACCGATATTTCCAAACACCCCATCTGGTGCGAGGGGCCCCATCTCTTCAAGATCTACAAGAGATATTATCTCATGTGTGCTCAGGGCGGCACCGGGCCGGCCCATACGGAAGTCATTTTCAGGTCGGATTCCCTTCGCGGACCCTATGTCCCCTGGGACAAAAATCCAATCCTTGCGTCTTGGGACCTGCCGTCTGACCGACCCAATCCAATTACCTGCACCGGCCATGCCGACCTCGTACAGACACAAAATGGCGACTGGTACGCGGTATTTCTTGCCTGCCAGCCCTATCAGGCCGGTTTCTATAACACTGGCCGCCAGACATTCATGCTGCCGGTCAACTGGACCGACGACTGGCCCGTCATCCTGCCGCCGAACACGCCGGTTCCATTGACTGTAAAAAAGCCAAATCTGCTTGCGGGCAAGGCCCCGATGGTACCATCCACAGGCAATATCCGTTTCACCGACAATTTTGATTCAGACACACTGGACTTTCGATGGATCGGCCTGCGGGTTCCAGTTTCAAAATGGTATATTATATCCAAAACAGACAGAGCTCTTTACCTTGAACCCCGCAGCGAGCTTCTTTCGGGGCAGGGCAATCCCTCTTATCTGGCCGTGCGTCAGCAAAACAACGACTTTGCCTGCACTGTGACCCTGACGGCCCGGCCCAGGACAACAAATTGTATAGCCGGATTAGCCGCCTTTCAGAATGAAGGCCATTATTATGCCATTAACGTTAAAATTGACTCCGGCCGCCTCACTGAAATCTCTGTCGAACAGTCCGCCGGAGCATTAGGCCGAAGATTTCGTCAAGGCGGCCAACAGCCGCAGCCTAAGACTTTGACCTCTCAGATGCTGCCTGACAATACAGTCGCTATCGACCTGAAGATCGAAGGGCAAGGTCCCAATATCCGCTTTTTCTACAGGAGCGGCGACGATTTCACACAGCTTGGCAGGGATCTCCAGTCTTCTTTCTTGAGCACCGATACCGCCGGTGGATTCCAGGGAGTGACGCTGGGCATGTTTGCACACAAATAAGAAAAAGAATTCTATGAAGAAAAACAAATTAAGGTTATGATGTTATACCAATATTAAAGTGAAATTAATTATGGATAGGAGATCGAGTATGAAACGATTTGTCTGCTGCGCAATGATTATTGCCTTCTATGGGATTGGTATGAATGATGGATTTGCGGACAATCCTTTGATTCTCGATCAATTTTCAGCAGATCCTACCGCCCGCGTATTTGAAGGCAAAATATATGTTTATCCTTCGCATGATATTCCCGCTGCTCCGGGCCGGGGACGCGCCGGGTGGTTTGTCATGGAAGACTATCATGTTTTCTCTTCCGGGAACCTGATGGACTGGACGGATCACGGCGTCATTTTAAATCAGACCGATGTTCCCTGGCTTGAGCGAAAATCATTCGATATGTGGGCGCCGGACTGCGTCTTCAAAGATGGAAAGTATTATTTTTATTTTCCCGCTTCAGGCCGAATCGGTGTGGCTGTGGCAGACAAACCCGAGGGGCCCTATAAGCCGGCGGATAAACCTATCAACGGTGTGCGAGGGATTGACCCCTGTGTTTTTATTGATAACGATGGAAAGGCTTATCTGTATTATTCGATGAATCGCATATTCGCGGCCAGGCTCAAAGACAATATGCTGGAACTGGATTCTGAACCTCTGGTGATCGGAAATCTTCCCCAGAAAGGACTCATTGAAGGCCCCTTTGTGTTTGAGCGGAACGGCATTTATTATTTGACCTATCCGCATGTACAGAATAAAACAGAACGACTTGAATATGCAATCAGCACCAGTCCGATGGGGCCTTTTGAACATAAAGGAGTCATCATGGATGAATCGCCCAGCGGCTGCTGGACCAATCATCATTCCATTGTGGAATACAAAGGGCAATGGTATTTGTTCTATCACGATAAAGATTTATCCCCGGACTTTGATAAAAACAGAGCGATCCGGGCGGATTATCTTTCTTTCAATGAGGATGGCACCATCCGGAAAGTCACTCCGACTCTGCGCGGTGTGGGGATTGCTGATGCGCTCAAAGAAATACAGATTGACAGGTATAGCGCCGTAAGTCCTGACGGCGTAACAGTAGATTTTGTGGATTCAAACCAAAAACAAAAAGGCTGGAAAGCCGTTCTGGCAGCACAGAATGCCTGGGTGCAATACAACAACGTTGATTTTGGCGAGCACAAATGGATTTCGGTCCGGATCAAAGCCGCTTCGCAGATAGGGGGGGTGATTGAGATTCGGATGGACAACGTCGATGGGCCGTTGACAGCGAAGGTCGAGATTCCGGAAAACAGGGATTGGTCCGTTGTCAAATCCGGGCTTTTGATAAGTCCTTCCGGCGTTCGTAACCTGGTTGTGAAGCTGGACGATGCAAAAAATGTCGAGATTGATTGGATACAATTTGAATAAAAGGGTTGGGTCATAAAGATTCATAAACAGCTCAAAATATACTGGATATATGCTATAGGGCTTTATCTTATAGGGACTACGGAGCTGTCCTGCCTGGGCTGAAGACGAGGATCGTTTATGGCTTCGCTGCGAACCAATTTCGGATTCCAAACCGCTCGAGAAGTCTAGGAGTTTTGTAAAATAAATTGTATTACCCAAATCGTTTCAAGGCGATGGCATTATCAGGCCAAACCCAAACTCATGTAAATGGCTTCATGCGGGTGGGGCCGTTGCCCGCTATATGCGGGCGTGAATGCTGGTTGATGCAGGTATTCAATGAGAGATAATCTGATATTCTCTTAAACATTTTTGCCATTTGGAGCAGTGCACTCCGATAATTTGGACAACTGTCCGGTTAGGATATACTGTTGCAGTGCTTTTTTGACCACCTCCACCAGACTTAAACCTCTCTGTTTTATCGTAAAAAACACACTCATTATAATCGACTGTGTCATCGCGCCTTGTTTGCTTCGGTGTATTGGTTCAGCCGGAATTGGACAAATTGCCTTTCCGGTTAAGTGACTAAATCTGCCTT
>JAFGQP010000227.1 GCA_016935635.1 Sedimentisphaerales bacterium | reverse complement strand
CGGGTCGTAATCGCGGCGTCGTCGGACCTGTCATCTTTGGCGTTTAATTCAGTCCGATTGACTCGTTCCGGTGAACGAGTGATTTTTTCGACCGAAACGCGTTGTGGTTCGGCCTGGATCGAGTCGGCTGAAACACGAATCGGTTCAACAGTCTTTTGTCGCAGGGCAACGGAAGTGCTGCGATCTGTTGTCATATCCGTTGCGGCAGCCCTGTCACGCTTGCTTGCCGCGCCATAATAGATAAATCCGGAATTACTGCTGGTCTTTGGCGTGGTAATCTGTTCAGCAGGGGAACTGCTTCGGGTTGGTCGTGCCGTAATCGGCTCGGCAACCCGGTCCGTTCGAATCACGTCCTGTGATGCTGCAGCAGTTGTTCCGCCAGAGGTATTGACGCGTTCTGCAGAGCTTGATGTTGGTCTGAGAGACTGGGCATTGCTGCTGCCGATCGGAGTAATGATGGAACTTCTGGATGTACTCTGTGGACGTGATGTCGTGGTTGTCCTGGACTGCGATGTCCGCTGGCTTCTGGCTGTAATCGCATCCGCATAGGTCTGACCGGAACGAACAACTTCAACACTTGGCTCGGCAGGACGGGTGCGAATCCGTGTCTGCTGAGGTACATACTGCGGCCTTGATCCCGTGGTTTGAGTCGAAACAGACGTACGATTCTGCGTCACAGGATTTCGTGAACTGCTGTCAGGTCGGACGGCTGGCGAAGGAGTATTGGATACGGAAGGTTGGCTTCTTGCTGCCGATGCTGAGGATCTTTGCACCGGTGATTGTTGGGGAGCAGGTCGTGAAACAGCCTTTGGCGCCGAACGGGTCTCAGGTCTGGCAGCAGGAGCCGGAGAAGAGGGGCGGCTTGCGGGTGCAGGTGAAGATTTCGCTGCCGGTGCTGACTTGGGGGCTGATTGCTGGCCGCCTCCGGCAGGTCTGTCCTTAGCCAGAAGCAGTGGGGAACAGACAACCAATAAAATAACTGCAATACTCCACATGGTTTTTGTGCATTGCGTTTTCATTTTCATGCTCCTTTCTTCCATTTGCCCCGTGCCGCAGCAGTGCAATCCGTATGCATTCTCCGGCAATCAGGGCCAGTGGAAACGGAAATCATTTGCTCTGAAGTATATTATAGAACTAATGATGTAAATGTTTAACAATTTATTTAAAAATATGTTCAAAAAATGAAGTAATCAATAGCAGTATTTTTGTAAGTGCATATAAAACAGTTGTTTAAAAATATTGTAAAACCCTGCATATTTTGTATTTTAAGCAAATTTTTTTCGTGCACAAAATCTATGTTGGTTAACAATTCAAATGTATATTTAAGGTATTAGTGTTAATGGATAATAAATAGCCTGTAATAAGGGAAAGCAAGTAAATCGTGAGTATTGAACCTATAAAACCTCGCTTTTCTTGCCCAGCAACTGGTCAATACAAGATACACCGCGCTGGCAAATTCCGATAAAAATCTGCCTTTCATGATCACTGAGCTGTATGGCATCAAAAAGGGCTTGAAAACGCTCTCGTCGCTGTTTAAATATCAGGTCCAGTTCATTACGCCCTTTCTCTGTCAGGTTGACATGAGTAATCCGCTGATTCTCAGGGCTGATAGTCTTGGAGACCAATTTGCGCTTCCACAATTTCGTTAATGTCATGGAAATTGTGCTTTCACTGAAATTAGGCCAGGCTTCGGCTATTTGGGAAACCGTCATGGTACCGCTGTCGGCAAGTTGTTGAAGAATAAGTGATTCTCGTTCAGTCAGGGTATCTTCGGGCTTTTGGTTTTCCTGTATGGCTCGAATCAGCCTCATCCGCAGGCTAAGATCATTTAATGCTTTTTCTAATTCAGGACCCATATTGACTCCTTTGTAAATCAAAAGTCAGTCGTTTGTATCTTAAATATCTATTTTCGTAGCGAAACATCTTAAAAAAACGTATTATGGTTTCGTTCGAGATTTTAATTGTTAACATGATATTATATTGCGAAAAGTGCAAAAGCCACAGAGTTTTTTTAGAAAACCATTTATTGTTTGAAGTATTATGACTAAAAATGTTCAAAAATGATATCGTGCAATGGATAAGCAAAAAGGGCAACAATCCGGGCGTGTAAATCTTCGTTTGCGGGAGATGAATCGCACTTTAACTGTGCTGTCGGCGCCGTCAATCATCGAAAATAGTCTGTATTCCCTGGTGTTTTTAAGCGATACTTTGATTGTAGGGCGATTGCACAATGAAAAATTTCTGGCCGCAGCGGGACTGTCGGGCATCTTGACATTCCTGGTCACTGCGCCTTTCATTGCCTTGACAATGGCTGCAACATCGATTGTTGCCCGTAGTTGGGGGGAAATGGAGCAAGAAACTGCCAGAAAGCATGCCGGATGTTCGATAGTGATTGCTTTCTTGATGGTGATTGTCCTGTTTTTTATGAGTGCGCCATTTAGCGCTCCAATTTTACTTTTTTTAGGAGCAGATCCGGAAGTGGTTCCTTATGGAGCGACCTATCTCCAGATTTTGCTGATTTCCTGTGTGACCGGCCTACCCATGATGGTCAGTAATGGTATGCTTCGCGGCACTGGCGATACTTTCCGGCCAATGTTGATTACTGGCATGATGAATGTCGTCAATATTGTGGTCAGTATTATGCTGGCCTTTGGTATCTGGGCACCCAAACTCGGTTTTTATGGCGTCGCCTGGGGAACCGTAGTGGCCAGGACGGTTGGGATATTCTTTTCACTGGCCTTACTAATCGGACCCAGAGGACTCAGTCTACAATGGCAGCATTTCTGGCCGATTCACAAGAAAGTGCTTAGGCGAATCTGGTATCTGGCCTGGCCGGCTTACATTGAACGGGGGATGACTTCGGTCTATTATATGCTCTTTATGGTGATGGTCACGAATTTGGGTACCACCGTGCTGGCGGCTCATCAGATTGCCATGCAGATAGAGAATGTGGCTATTATGCCAGCCTGGGGGCTGGCAGTTGCCACAACCACCATCACCGGACAGGCGATTGGTGCCGGCCGACCAAGAATTGCCAAGATTGCGGTAAAGAAAATTATTGCTGCTGTTAGTGTATTAATGGTCATATTGTGTCTGGTGTTCCTTGTGTTTGGTCCTCAGATTGCTCGGCTGTTTGGAGCCACGCCGGAGGTGGTCGAATTGGCGGGCATGGCGACGCGCTTATCGGCGATAGAACTTCCATTTCTGGCGATTACCTTTATCTTTATTGGTGCATTGCGGGGTGTGGGAGATACGCGGTCGCCGATGTATGTGGCATTTGTCAGTATGCTGCTTTGCAGACTGGGCGGGGTCTGGCTGCTGGCGTATCACCTGAATATGGGATTGGCGGGTGTGTGGCTGTCAACGGCCATGGACTGGATGGTTCGTGCGGTTGGGCTCGGGTGGTTTTTCAAACGCGAAGCCTGGACGGTTCTGCATCAAAAAGAAAAGGAGAAATTTGCCTGACAGGAACAAGGCAGGTAAAACGGGCAAATTACGTGGGCAATCTTTGGCTGTGGAGAAAATGATGTGATGAATACAAGTCCCTGATATACAATATAATAGGGATTCTAATGTGTGTCGCAAAAAGGCAAAATATTGTCGCAAAAAATGGTTTGACTAACCTCGTTGTCCAGCTACAATCATCCACAATAGCCAATATATCTTCAGTACGAAAGGAGATGATTGTTTGGAGTTGCTTGCGACCATAACCAGGCTGTCACATCAGTTTGGAACCTCGGATTATGTCAAAGGGGGCGGCGGAAACACCTCTGCCAAAGATGCTCAAACGGTCTGGGTGAAACCTTCCGGCACGGTTTTAAGCGGTCTTAAACCCGACGATTTTGTTGCGATTGATCGCAGCAGGCTGGCATTACTGTATAGCACCCCCACACCTGCTGACCCACAGACCCGCGAAGCTCTGGTCAAAGATATTATGTCCGCAGCGGTATGTCCCGGCAGCCAGGGCAGGCCTTCCGTCGAGGCGCCGCTGCATGAGTCGCTGGATGCCCGTTTCGTGGTACACACGCACCCGGCCCTGGTCAATGGCTTATGCTGTGCCAACGAGGGTAAAGCGACAGCCGCAAAACTCTTCCCCAAGGCACTGTGGATCGATTATATTGACCCGGGATATACCCTGTGTATGAAAGTCCGCAAAGATATTCACGAGTACCAGCAGCGCTATGGCAAACAGCCTGAAATTATTCTGCTGGAAAATCACGGCATCTTTATCTCGGCCAATTGCGATAAGCACATCGAACAATTATATGCAGATGTCTTTGCTATTCTAAAGGCAGAATATGTGAAGGCCTCTGTAGCGGTTGAATTTCCTGCTGTGCGGCCTTTGTCTGCGGAAAAGCTGGCTTGTGCCAGAGACGCTTTCAGTAAGGTCTTCACCACTGAACATTCTGCATTTATAGCCGGAGTCGAAACGTTTGCCGCCGCCGAAGGACCGATTTCTCCGGATCATATTGTGTATTCAAAATCCTTCCCATATATCGGAATCCCGACAAAAGAAGGCGTTGCGGCATTTGTTCAGCAGCGGGGCTATGAGCCGGCAGTTGTGATTACAGACGACGCGGTTTATGGTCTTGGCACCAGTCAGAAATCCGCACAATTGGCGCTGGAACTGGCGATTGACGGAGCGATGATTGTGCACTATGCCAGGGCCTTTGGCGGGATTCAATTCATGTCGGATCGTGCCAGGGCGTTCATTGAAAACTGGGAAGTGGAATCGTATCGTAAAAAGCAAATGGGATAATCATATCAACCAAGCCGTAATTGAAAAATATCACTCGGATAAGGAGAATCAGGATGAAGAAACAAAATATCGAACGAGCGTATCAGTTGGCCAAAGAGCAGTATGCCGAGATCGGCATCAACACCGACCGGGCCATGGCGAAGCTGGCCAAAATCCCCGTGTCTCTGCATTGCTGGCAGGGCGATGATGTGGGGGGCTATGAAAAAGTTGGCGCGGAATTGTCCGGCGGCGGCATTCAGGCCACCGGCAATTATCCCGGCAAGGCCCGTACGATTGATGAACTTCGCATGGATGTGGAGAAGGCCCTGAGTCTGATTCCCGGCCGGCATCGTCTGAATCTGCATGCCTGCTACATCGACAACGGCGGCAAATACATCGACCGCAACGAGATGCAGCCCAGGCATTTTCAGAGTTGGATCGACTGGGCTAAGGCCAATAAGCTCGGTATGGATTTCAACCCGACTTATTTTTCTCATCCGCTGGCCGCCGACGGATTTACGCTGAGCCATCCGGACAAGGGTGTTCGCAATTTCTGGATAGAACATGGTATCGCCTGCCGCAAGATTGCAGCCGCCATGGGCAAGCAGCTCGATAATACGGCGGTGACTAATTTCTGGATTCCCGACGGCTATAAGGATATTCCGGCCGACCGTACCAGTCCCCGTCAGCGCCTGACCGACTCCCTGGACAAGATATTTGCTGAAAAGATCAATCCCAAATTTAACCTTGATGCAGTGGAATCCAAGCTTTTCGGTATTGGTGCGGAAAGCTACACGGTCGGGTCACATGAATTTTATATGGGCTATGCCGTCAGCCGTCAGAAACTGCTCTGCCTTGACGCAGGCCATTATCATCCGACGGAAATGATTTCTGAAAAGATATCTTCGGTCCTGATGTTCTGCCCGGAACTGCTGCTGCATGTCAGCCGCCCGGTGCGATGGGACAGCGACCACGTGGTGATTCTCAATGATGAGCTGTTTGCCATTGCCCAGGAACTGGTTCGCAGCGGCAAGCTCGACAAGGTGCATATTGGTCTGGATTTCTTTGATGCCAGCATCAACCGCATTGCCGCCTGGGTGATTGGTACGCGGAATATGATTAAAGCCCTGCTGTATGCTCTTCTGGAGCCGTATGACGCGCTCAAGAAGATGGAACAGAAGATGGAATTTACCGGCAGGCTGGCCTGGATGGAAGAACTCAAGACGCTGCCGTTTGGGGCGGTGTGGGATTACTACTGCATGAAGAAAAATGTGCCGGTCGGTTCCGCCTGGTTTGCTGAAGTCAAGCAGTATGAGGCGAATGTTTTATCCAAGCGTTCCTAATCTTAATCCTTTAAGGAGAGCACGATGTCAAACGTAGTTCTTGCTGAAATGACCGCCAATCCGGCACTGGGGATTGTCATATTTACGCTCGGCGGCCTGGCCGGAGCGGTATTTTATCTGCCGTTCAAGAAAGTCAAAAACTGGGCATGGGAAAGCTACTGGATGGTCTATGCCCTGTTTGCATTGCTGATTGTGCCGGGCGTGCTGATGCTGGCAACAGCCCCCAAT
>JAFGQP010000226.1 GCA_016935635.1 Sedimentisphaerales bacterium | reverse complement strand
TTGAAGTGTTCCATCCATGTCCCCGGTTTGGGCACAAACGACAGCAGTCTGGGCACCGAGACCAGCACCGCATAGGGCACGGCCATTCCGACACCCATCAGAATCAGGGCCGTGACGCTGACTGCCGTCGGCTGGGTCTGTGCCCAGACCAGCACCGCGCCGATGATGGCCCCGCTGCAGGGCGTACTGAGGATGCCGGCGAAAAAGCCCATGGCCACGGAGCCGACATATCCGGCGCCGCCGCCCTGCCGGCCTGCCAGCGACGACGGCAGCGACAGCGTCAGCACATCCATCAGGGCCAGGGCGAACAGGACAATCAACAAGAATAACACTATCACTGCGGTCGGGTTGCGATAGAGGCTGTTTAAATCCAGCGAAGAGCCGGTGACGATTTTGATGATTGCTGATAAGGCCGCAAAGGCGGCGAAAAATAAAACGATCCCGCCGCAAAACGACAGCCCCAGCCCGAGACGCCGGGACGGGGCTTCTTTGGTCTGGGAGACCAGACGCATGACAATCAGGGGAATCACCGGCAGGACGCACGGCATGATATTGATGGATAAGCCCGCCAGGAGTGCCAGCAGGAAATACCAGACCACTTGCCCGGATGTGGATTGTGTATTGGACGACTCCTGCCAGCCGGTCAGCAGTTGGCCCAGTGACTCGGAGGGCTGAGTGCTGATGACATCGGCAGCCGGGGCGGTGTCGACGGCAGGTGCGGGTGTCGGGGCTGCACGCTGCCCTGCGAGGTCGCTGGTTACGGCGCGCCAGGTTCCGGCCTGGGCAAAGTCGATCTGGGCGGGTACGGATTTTTCGAAGGGGGCCAGGCAGACGTTGCTGGTGCAGGCTATCCCGGCCACGATGGCCTGGGCCTGAATTGTCTCGGCTGCGGGGGGATTGATGATGGGGATATAGACCTCAAAGGCGCCAACATAGACTTCGACATCTTTTTCCTGGCCGGGGTCGTAGAAAGTGCCCGGCTTGGGGAAGATGGCGCTGCCGAAGGAAAGGCCCTCGGCTTTGGCGGTGATATTCAGCTCCAGCCCTTCGGCGGGGGCGGTCTGGGCCGAGGCGTAATAATGGAGGTCTTTGGTCCCTTCAAAGACGACGGCCAGGGCCGGGCTGCCATTGAGCTGGACGGGTTCGACCCGGGCGGAGGACTTTTCCCGACCTTCCCGGGCGATTTCCGTCAGTTCAGCTGCGTAAGCTGTGGCCGCAAAAGCAATTGCCGCAAAACATAGACTATTCAAAACCTGTCGCATGGTATCTCCACTCTGTTAAGGGTCATTCATGGTTTATTCAGATACGATATTCTATCATACGTATTTCAGCGATAAAAAACAGGGGATTTTCCATCCGGCCAGCTTGGTTCATGATACAAATCGACACAATTTTCGAAAAAACGAAATTTATCCGTAGAAATACTCATTGAGTTTCAGAACATTGTCCGATAAAATCCGTAGTACGTTTGACGATTACGCATTTTGAATGTATATTTTGTATACAGCCTGCCTTGCTCTCAAGGAAGATTAAATAGTGTGGAACTGGAGTTTTGGGTGAGAAGGGGGTTATATGACCGATTTGCGTATGAGTTTGAACGGATTCAAAACCCGCAACAGCCTGTTATTTGTCTTTTCCCCCTCGGATCGTCATCATGTGTATCGGATTCAGAAAGAATTGTTTGCCGATAGCGATGTGATTCTGCGGGAACAGGGACTTATTGTTGCTGAAATCTTCGAGCAGGGCAACAGCCATATTGGGGACATGGAGCTGGGGCCGGACAGCTGTGATTATCTGCGAAGACTGTTCAATGTGAATCTGGGGGATTTTAAGGTTCTGCTGCTGAGCAAAGAGCAGCAAATCAAACTGATGGCTGACAGCTTTGTGTCCGAGCGGGAACTGCTGATGCGGCTGGAGTGTCCGGCTGAGCGGCTTGAGGCAGCTGTGGAATAAGCAGGTCTGTTTTATCTGATACCAAGGTCAGATCTATGCTATCCGACGCGTCTGCGGACGAATGCTAAAGTCCCGAGGGATAATAAGATCAGGGAGGCAGGCTCGGGAATGACATCATAGGTCAGGTCATCCATACCATACCATCCGTAGGTGTACACATTTTGATCACTTGGGGCAGGTTTGGCTTCAATGACGATGCGATCCACATTTATTAAATTAACGGCAAACCAGTCCGGCGTCTGATCAATATCCATAAACCATTCTGTGACAGCCACTTCGACTCCATTGAGGAAGCCATGCACGCGCACGCCTTCGGCCCAGTTATCGATGAAGCCGTGACCGGAAAAATTGGCTCCGAAGACCTCCACCGGCGTTAAAAACTGAATCCCAAGTTCAGTGCTGCCCCAACTGTTTGTCAGGTAATTCCTTCCGGACGCCGGGCAAAAGTAATAATCGTTGGAATTGATTGGCTCCGGACACATCCAGGAACCGCCGACATTGAGGTAGCCAGGATTGCCGTATTCCCAATAGAGTTCACCGTAATATGTACCGCTAATATCTTGTTTGTGCGTGAGATTTTCGAAGTCTAAAAGCGTAGCGCAAGCAGAGCCTGCTATGCATAGTAGTCCAATGCCCAGCAGGTGCAAGAGTCTGGTTCTCATCATCATACTCCCCAATTATATTTTCTCTCCAACAATTATCTAAATTATAGATTTTCAGCTCTTTTCATTCAAGCAAAATCCTTGTTGTCGCTGAAGAATGCGTTAAAATGGAGAAAATTTTTAATTGATTGGTACTGGATATGCCATGTCTTATTAATGGTAATCGACTTACATTTTTAAGTCTTAGGGGCTTTTATCACCAAAGCAGGGCTGTACGACACAGACTTAGCCAGCCGGGCCGGTCGTCCTGAAAGAGCCTGCCAGGAGGTTCTATGGGTTTTTATTATCCTGCTGATATGTAAGGTTTTACAATTGACACCTTTTGCATTGGCTGATACAATTCCTAAAGCTCAGTGTACGAATCACAGGACTTATTCATTTGAGGTTAGTTATGGATACACGGAATCTGAAACACATAATCAACGGGGTACTGGTATCGGGAGCCGCGATGGTCGTTGCAGTGATGAGCGGCTGTAACGGGGCACCGGGCCGAACTGCACAAGAGGTACACCGCAATCACATTAATGTCATTCAGACCAACTGGATTATGATCCAGGATGATATTGACGCGGCGCTGCTGCTGGATCGTCCAACCCGTTTATCCGAGATGGTGGTTCGTTAAGCGGTTCTATCCCGTTTCTTTATCTTGGTTATCTGAATACTGAGTTTTTAAAGCATAGAATGCAGCAGGTACCTAGACCTTGAATGCAATCTTTGACTATATTGTCAACAGCTCATCCCATGGACGGTGGATCGTTCTTGCCGAATTGGTGTTGATCGGTCTGTTCGTTTACATCGTTCTGAATTTTCTTGAAGGCACCCGCGGGGAGCGTCTGTTTCGCGGTATCATTTTTGTCCTGCTGGTCGGTTCCCTGATTTTAAACCTGGTGGTTCGCCAGTTCGGCATGGAGCGGATCGCTTATCTTTACAGCGGTTTTTTGATTGCTGTTTTGATTGTTGCGGTAACGGCATTCCAGCCGGAATTGCGGCGTGCCCTGATTCGCATCGGGCAGGCTGATTTTCTGGGTGCCAGTTCCCCTCAACAGCTCAGCCGCTGTGTTGAAGAGATTGTCGAGGCGGTCAACCAGATGTCAGCCGAAAAAACCGGCGCGATTATCGTCATTCCGCAGCAGGTTGCACTCGGCGAGTTTGTCGAAACGGGTGTTCGCATCGACGCCAAGGTGACCAGTGAACTGATCAAGACCATATTTTATGAAGGGTCTCCGCTGCATGATATGGCCGTGATTATCCAGGGCGACCGAATTATCGCAGCCCGGGTACAGCTTCCGCTGGCGGAAGCGGATAATTCCATATATGGACGGCTTGGCTCACGTCATCGTGCTGCGGTCGGCGTGACCGGGTCCTCGGATGCGATCGTTATTGTCGTCAGTGAAGAGACCGGCATCATCTCGCTGGCCATGAACGGCCAGTTGATTCGCAATATTTCCGAAACACAGCTTCGCCGGCATCTGAATACCGCGGTGGTCAAAGCCGCCCCGCTGCTGGAACGGCTGGGACACACACGGCAGAAAAATAGTACAGAAGGTCCTTCTGAGGAGACGGATTCCAGGCTGTAATTATGGGTGACTGGATAAAAAAAATACTGGGTGTGATTTTTCTGACCCTGCTAATCTGGGCGTGGGCTTTTTTGTCCCTGGAAACGAGCCAGCCCTGGGTGGCCGTGCTCCGGGTGGCACCGGCGGCTGAAACGGATTATCTAATCAGTTTCAGCAGGGGACAGGACCAGGTGGATAAGCTGCAGCTGACGTTCAAAGGGGCGCCGACCAAGATATCCGAGATGGTCCGGCGCTATCGCAATGAACGGATGGAATTCTTTTATGATCCCAAGGAATTCGGGCATGAGCGAGGCGGAACTTTTATCATCGATTTGACCGATTTCATTCGTCGAAACCCCAAGGTTCGTGAATATGCTTTGACCCTGGAGTCCTGTCTGCCTGAAAAAATGGAAGTGACCGTTGAGAAATTAGTAAAAAAACCGCTGGTGATTCAATGTATCGACGAGACCGGCGCTATCGTCAAACATGAAACCATAGAGCCCTCCCAGGTTGAAATTCCGGTTCGCCAGGATTACAACGGCTCAGCCACGGTGATGCTGACCAAACCCCAGATGGAACGCGCGCGAAAGCTGCCGGTTGAAGAAAAACCCTACGTGGAAATCATTGCCGGCAAGCGGAGCTATGCCCAGGAACTTGTGGCAATTACACTGCCGGCCACCGAACAACTGAATAAGCAGCCCATCAATCCCATGGTTGGCTATATCATCAGTCCGACGATGCTGGGACAATATAAGGTGGAGCTGATTAATGAATCCGATTTCAAGACGATAAGCGATATCCGGGGGACAGAAAAGGCCTTCGAGGCCTATAAAAAACAGCGATTTCAGATACTGGTGGAAGTGCGTGACGGCGATGGCGCCCTGCCTGAAATTCCGCTCAGGCCGGTGATTTATAACTTCCCGCCGGAATTTGTCAAATCCGGCCAGATTGAAGCGCCCACTCCCCCCTTAACGGCGCGAATCCGTCTGGTTCCGCTAACCAGCACGACAACTCCAACGACAACAACAACGACCACCCTGCCGACCAAATAACGGACCTGTTAGAGGTGGTGAAACCGAATCACGGCCCGGTACATGCCATTGAGGCGGATTCCATCCACAATTGTCGGGGCGTAGGTTTCGTTTCTGGGCTGCAGACGAATCTTGCCATCGGGCTCAAAGAAAATCCGCTTAAAGGTACATTCATGGGGCTGAGTAAACCGCACAAAACAATCGTCCCCATTTTGGACATCAGCAGCCGGAGAGAACACTACGATATCGCCTTCGGAAAATTTCGGCTCCATAGAATCACCGATAATACGGACAGCAAAGGCATTGGGGTCGTGCAGATCGGGGCATCGGACATAGTCTTCGGCAATTCCTACCGGATATCCCATATCGTCAAATTCGGCGGGATAACCAGCCACAACACGGTTAATGACAGGCACCAGCTGGCCGGCCACAATTTCTTGGCGCTGCGCCTCAGCCTGCAAGTCAAATTCTTTCAACAAGTTACCGATCTGAGCCGTATCAAGCTTGTGTTCGGTGATGCGTTTGAGCAATTGCTTGAATTTGCGGTTTTGGGCATCAATGGACTCGAAATCCCTGCGGATATCACTGGGCATTCGTTCCATGTGGGCCAGGTGAAGCAGCTGACCATCAGTGAACTTAAGACATACCTCCAGTTTACGCAATAATTCATCGCTGGGGGGATTCTTGACCCGCCCTGTTTCGACTGTGGATAGATAAGGCTTAGAAAAACCGGTGCTGGCTGCCACCTCATCGAGGGTCAGGTTCAGTTCTTCTCTGCGTTCTCGTACTATTTTGCCGATCGACATAATCTGGATTATAGTTTATTAATCAACAAATTCAAGCGTTGTTTTTTAATAAAAATACCCGGCAGATATGCTTTTCCCGACCGGTCAAACAAGCAGGCAGCTGATTTCACTCTGCTGAGCTGAGATGAAATCGCCTTTTTGCAGTGTCTGAGTTGGAGCTTAACAACAGGATTACTGGTTAATTTGTCCGGCCGGCAGATAACGTGCAATCATGTCTTCAAGGCGATCCTTATCGACAGGCTTGGACAGATAGTCATCGCATCCGGCCTGGATACACAGGTCACGGTCTCCTTTGAGAGCATTGGCAGTCACGGCAATCACGGGGGTCTTAATACCCTTTTACCGCAGGGCACGGGTCGCTTCAAGACCATTCATCACGGGCATTTGAATATCCATCAGGATGATGTCAAACGCTGTTTTTTCTGCTGCTTCCACTGCCTGTTGACCGTTTTCGGCCAACGTGACCTCGTGACCCATGCGGGCCAGGACCACTTTCATAAGCTGCTGATTGACAGGATTATCTTCGACCAGCAGGATCGCGGTTTTTGTTGCGGGGATGCTGGATTTGTCTGCCGGCTGCGACTGGATTTTTTCCACACGATCATATTTATTCCATTGCGGCGCAGCGGTTACCGCACCGGCCGGCTCGATAGTCAGCGTGAAAATGGTGCCCATGCCCGGCTGGCTGAACACCGTCAGGCCGCCGCCCAGCAGAGTGGATAATTTGCGGGTAATCGCCAGCCCCAGGCCGGTGCCGCCGTATTTTCGAGCGGTGGAGCCTTCGGCCTGAACAAACGCCTCGAAAATGGATTGCTGCTTGTCGGCGGGGATACCAATGCCGGTATCTTCCACGTCAAATTGAATATACGTCTTGTCGTTTTTCTGCTGCCTGGACACATTCAAATAGACGTGGCCCTGTTCGGTGAACTTAATGGCATTATTAATCAGATTAATCAGACACTGACGCAGACGCGTGGGATCGGTCTGGATGATTTGCGGCAATTCCTCGCACTGCAGTACGGCCAATTCGAGTCCCTTTTTCGCCGCCATCGGACGGAACATGGATTCCATTTCCTCCAGCATGACATCCAGCGGAGTTTCAAGAATTTCGATGGATAACTTGCCGGCTTCAATCTTGGACAAATCCAGGACGTCATTAATCAGCGCCAGCAGGGTTGTACCGCTGTTGCGAATCATATTCACATAATCATTCTGCTGTTCGGTCAGGGATTCTTCCATCAGCAGTTCGCTGAAACCAAGGATGGCATTCATGGGGGTACGGATTTCATGGCTCATCGTCGCCAGAAAATCACTTTTGGCCTTGCTGGCATCGATGGCTTCCTGAGCCAGTTTATTGGCCCGCTGGGCGGATGTTTCGAGACGGGCATTCAGGTGTTCCATTTCCTGATTGGCGCGTTCGGCCTGTTCCTTGGCAAGGCGGAGCTGCTGTTCATTGTTTTTGCGTTCGGTGATATTATTGATGACGACCAGCGCGTGCGGCCTGCTTTCCAGAGAAATCGGGACCGCACTGATTTCCAGGCACAGGGGGGTTTGCTGCCCGTTGATAAACAGGGTCAGATTGGTCTCCTGTTTTTGAAACGCCTGGCCTTCCACAAGCACTTTATTGAGCACCATGCGAAGGGGACAATGTCCGCATTCCTGGCCTGTGCCGCAGCCGCCTTTGTGTTCGAGTGCTGCAAGACACCCGATAGCGTCTCCCGGCTTAAGACTTATCATGCTGCCGGCATCTTTGCCGACCAGATGTGCCAGATTTTGATTGATCTGCCGAACACGGAGTTCCGAATCCAGCAGCAGCATTCCCGTCGGGGCGATATCAATAATTGCCTGAAGACTTTCCCGCTGAGTACGCAGCTCCTGCTCAAACCGTTTCTGGTCAGTGACATCCTGAATGTACTCAAGGACATGGGTCAACTTGCCCTGCTCATCCCAAATCGGGTATCCGTACACATTCGAATACCTGAAGTTTCCGTGGGCGTCGGTGTGCTGTTTTTCTATCAAAACAGATTGACCCGTTTGCTGAACCTGATAAACGGCACAGCTCATTTGATCCGGATCGCAGCGTTTGTCTGAGTTGTGAAGATGCTCATAACAACGCCGACCCAGCGGATTGCTGTCTGCTGAGGCGGCTTTGTTGGCCATAACAATTTCATAATTCTTCGTGTCGATGACATAATAAGGCTGTGTCAACGCATCAATACTGTGCTGCAGAAATTGTTTGGAATTCAGCGTTTTTTTCAGCAGCTCGACAAACACCATACTGACAGCAATCACCAGAAACACCAGGCCGATTGCCAGCACAAGTCCTTCTTCAACCCAGTTCCAGTACAGGGCCTGGTGAAAGGCATCCGTTTCGATTACGGACAGCTGGGCGTTTTCGAGCTGTTCCTGCCAGCCGGCAACCTGTCGGGCGAACTGCTGGTTTCGATTCCAGTTCCGATACAATCCAATTGCCAAAAAAACCAGTACAAACAAAACCAGGGCGATGATGCTGAAAGCTACCGTTCTGCGATTTTCAAACCTGGAATCGGATTTAATCATAAATCAATCCTTGCTTGAGTCTATTATCGATCTGTTTTATTCACATATTGCCAATAGAAATTCTGTCTGAACAGACGTTCGTACAACGAAGTTTCGTCTATTTTGAAGTGACAGTTAATATGTGCGGGCCGGTTTTATGACAAGAATGTCATTTTTGCCGCTTAAAGACAGGATTGGATGAATGCATGTGTGAGATTATCCTG
>JAFGQP010000225.1 GCA_016935635.1 Sedimentisphaerales bacterium | reverse complement strand
ACAAGGCGTTGTGTATCTTTTAGGATATGCAGAGTGAATGGATTTACGAGTTGACTGTTAAAAACCCTTGCATCTGGAGTTCTTGGATGTATCGCAAAGAGAACCCGCATCAAAAGCAATTCGCCAATTTTTCCCTTCCTTTGCCGGTAAACTATGCCCTGACAATCACTGGATTATTCTGTCTGGTCAGATTCCCTGGCAGGAGATAGAAAAGACTTACGGCCGAGGGTCAAATATATCCCTTGAGCAACTCTTTCATCGCGTAAATTTCCAGATCACGCTCAGCCACAGTCCGCTTGAGACGGGCGTTTTTCTTTTCAGGCTCCCGTAGACGCCGAATCTCCGCCACCTCCATTCAGACAATAACCAGGTTGGCTGTTTTATTGCAGCCAATGGAACACAAAAATCGTAAGATCCTCCAGATTAATCCATCCGTCGTTATTAAAATCTCCCCGGCCGCATTCGGTACACCCGGTCGGAATCTGCTGCATCCAAAAGGCACTGATGATTTCCAGATCGGCCAGATCCACATCATGGTCAGCATTGCTATCTCCATAAGGAACTAATCCGCCGACATACTGATATTGTGCCCGGACCGAATACGACGCATCCAGGGGAACTTGAATCTGCATGGGGTCAGACGTATAGAAACCGGATGGAAGGTCCAGGCCGTTTCGGCGGGTCCACTTAAGAAACTGCCAGCCGTCCACAAATTCGGGTGCAAGGATTGAGACCTTTTTGCCTCCATAAGTTGATTTTTGATAGGTTCGGCAGAATGCGCCCTGTCCATCTTTCCGGCTGTTGAGATCGGTGGTGTCGATCATAAAGTACGGTGTCAAATCCGGCTGAGAAGTATCCACATCGACAACCACCTGGCTGGTATTCCGTGTTGAGTAATCATAAGTAACACGAAACTTAAGGGACGCGATCAGGATGTCGTCACAGGAACCTGTATTCTTTTCGATTCGTACATTCAGATCGCTCCATGCTGACGGACGAGAATAGATCATCAGCTTATCATCGGTTATTCCCAGAACGGATCGCAGCAATGATTCGCTGGCAAAACTGGGGGAGATAGGATTGATGAATCCATGGTTGTTATGATCATAAGTTGAACCCCAGGCGCTCTTGTTGATGCTCGGATCTTCTGACGAATCTTTCCGGTAATGCCGGAACAGATAAGTCTGTCCATTTTTCATCAGTCGCGAGATCCCGGAATGTTCCAGATAGATTTTGATATAGCTGACTCCGCATTCGGCCTGGGGATTCTGAGGGGTTAAACTCTCAACACCGAGATTAACAATCCGGATATCCTCTTCCGAAGGCAGGAACAAACCGCGTTCGTAGAGATTAATCTCAATTTTTCCCCGGGTATTTAACTGCTGGATTTCGTCGGCTGTCAGATTGAAGGTAAACGAGGTTCCCAGCTCGCCACCGCCGCGACTATCGAGAAATCGTTCCAGGATATCATCGGCGATCGAAGCCAGCTGGTCTGTCAATAAAGGTCTGAGTGCCTGGAAATCCGCCGAACTCAGCTGGCCGTTGCTGGAGACGATCGTCTCAAATCGATCAAAGATCGGCAGCAAATTGAGTTGTTCAGGATAGGGTTCCAGCAGTCGATACTCATAGGCCTTGGACAGATAATAATGATATTTGAGCAATCTGTTTCGAGCCCGGCGTTCCATTTCCTTCATATACAACCTGGCCCGCTGGTCCAGAATTACAGCGACCTCGCCAACGCGGCGGTTCATCGCGTCAATCGAAATCAGGTTTTGGCGAATCCCGTTGGACAAACTCGAAACCTGCTGCATTGCCGAGGCCAGCTTCTGTCCGAACAGTTCCTTGCGGGTCATCAACTCGACCGTATCGTCAATCAAATTATCAAACTCCGGATCGGCCTCTTTGATCTGGATTAATTCGGCCTCGACTTCCTCGTTGTTGATATGGGTTTCTTTGAGGGTGTCCTTGATCTGTGTCATGTTGGATGCGATTTGCGTGGAAGCATTGCGGAGGTTGTTCAGATACCCCTCAAGCTCGGCTTCACTCTTGCCTGCAATGATTTCGCCGTTGTCGGTCATCCAGTTGTTGACGGCGTCATCAAAGTCCAGGCTGCTGAATTGTTTGGAGATTTCTGATTGATTGATGATCGTCGGCCAGGATTCGTCGGACAGAAACTCCTCGGTAATGGATGACGCCAGCGCTCCAGCTCCCATCACGATTGCCGCTTCCGGGCTGGTGGCACGCGGAGCTGTTGTCAAAAGAGAGCCGGCGACCCGCATGGCCTTTTTCCACCACGGAACCTTGTGCCGATCTTTGATATTCTGTTCGGCCCGGGCCAGAAGTTCCTGTTCTTTTTCCCGGAGCTGCTGCTGCAGCGCCGAAACCCGCGCAGCGATCTCTTCAGATTCGGTCTTCATTGCGGGAATCAGATTCACGGCGGCAGTGTACTGGGCTTTGAAGTCGTCAATCTGCTGCTTGAGAGTATTGCGTGCCGTTTCCAGCCCCGCCGCCTCTTGAGCCGCATTGCCCATGATCGTCTCCATCCAGTACGAAAGATAGAGAACCTGCAATGCGCGATCGACTTCCCGTTCATAAACCTGCTGGGTTACTTCAAAACTGAGCATCGGTGCCCAGCCCGGGGGATTGCCGAAGAAATCAAGTCCGCATTCAAGCTGATGGATGCAGCTCAGGATTTCATCACGGAGCTGTTCCAGTTCCTGTTTTTGATCGTCAGGAACGCTGCTGTACATGGTCGAGCTGATATATTGATTCAGCGGTGTCAGGTACGATTCCAAAATGGTTTTGGCCTGCCCGTTGTACTTATTCAGATATGCGTCCTTGGCATAACCGACAACCATCTTAACCACATGAGGATGCAGCCAGGACAGGGAATGTCCTATACGATGAAACTGTCCGGGATTACCGGCCCAAAGATCCGGTTCGGGGGCGGGAGCGTCCTGGCCGGGGGCGTGATGGATTTCCGGATCCCAACTGTTACTCGATGGATGGCATACAGAGAAATAGGCAGGGAAGGGTTGTCCGGCCGCACCTCCCTTTTTATCGAATTTATTGTGGAGAGCCGCGGGAGTGGACGGTTGTGCTAAGCCGCCCCCATTTAGCACGAATATCGTCGGATCGAAATTAGCATATATATTACCACCATCGCCGGGCCTGCCGGGTTTGCCTGACGCCGTGGCATTTTTGCCGGTCATCGCATCAAAACCCGGAAATCCTGGGGCTGTACAGACCGTTGCCATCCCTGCTTCCCCGTTAACGATCTGGAGCAGGGGGGGCCAGGGTATCCAGTAAGCGCAATCCGAAGCTATCAGGCTGCGGGCAATGGATATCCCATCGGCACCATTTTTGCCCATGCCGGGTTCTTGTCCATGACCACCACGTGATATGAATCGTCCACCGAGGTTCCCCTCTGAAACGAGAGATTCGACATGCAGGGTGACAGATCCGCCTTTCGATCCTGGGCTCCCGTTGGCTTTTTCTGGATGTGCAGGGTCTAAATCCACATTTGGCGCCGGTCCTGAATAATTTCGTGGGGTAGTATCAATACAGGATGTTTGTCCTTCAAAATGAATCTGACGGGCAAAGATTGTGACACTGGTCTGCGGCAGCCGGAACGGGCTTCGGACGATCAGGTTGTCAGCGTAGATCGTCATCGCCTTGATGTCCTCATTGTTGTCGTAGAGATACAGGTTATTGGGATTGCCGGACTGGATGACGATATCTTTGCCGAGAATATTGATTGTCCGTGTCGTTCGATTGACATTGTTGAATAGTTCCGCCGGATTATCGAAGACCTCTTTAATGATATAATCGTCCGATTGCGGATCGGGCAGGGGCTGGGTGGGTTCGTCGAAGAGATCGTACTCCTCCTGCAGATCGACGATGGGCGTGATTTCCATCGTCTGGAAAACGGCCCGCTGTTCGTTGGTCGCGATCAAAGTGACCGAGAAGGTTTCCCGGTCCTGAGCAGACGGGATATAAACAAACCGCCCGGTTGCCGGATCCAGAGACAGGGGGCCCTGTGGCGAACCTTGGACCTGGTAACTGTATGTGACTGTGCCGGGCAATTCCGCGGCACGGACCTGAAAATCCAGTTCCTGACCCTGTCGGATTTTCAACGCAGGAATCTGTCCCAGTGTAAAGTGTGTGGATTTGTACTCGGCGCTGGCGTTCGCTAAATGATCGCCGCTGACCCAGACCGGAAGCGTTGTTGGTTCAATCCACCCTGACAGCGATTTGAAGCTGATGGAATAATCTCCCGCTGTCAACCCTGAAACGATTTCGCCGGAATTGTGCCATATCCCGTCGCCAAGCTGCCACTGAGCGCCTTCCTGAGCGGCCTGTTCGGGGGTGATGTCAATCTTGAGCTGGCCTGATACAACCGGCCGGTATTCCAGTTCATAAGCTCCGACATCCACGATTCCATACAGGATTCTCGGATTGCCCGCCAAATCCGTTTCCGGCAGTACAAGTGGAGGCATCCACCAGTCGAGCGAATGCGTCCCTGCATTGAAGCAGGGAGAACCTTCCAGAAGACGATAGTCGCCACCGGCTGGGTTGCGGAACTTCGGATCGGCGCCGCCGATGTGACAATTCACAAAGTAATACGGCCCGCCTGACCAATGGTGTTCGTCCGGATTATACATCGCAACGTTTCCCCAGATCAGGGTGTTGACTGCCGTAATGGAGCCGTTCCAACAATTCATGCCACCGCCACGATTGGCCGTATAGTTCCCTGTAAGGGAGCAATTAATCAGGGTGATGCTGCCATAATCAATACTCCAGCCCCCAACCGAAACCCCTCCCCCCAGATTGTTGCTTCCGGTATTTCCCCGGATCAGGCAATTGATCACAATCGGTCTTCCACTGCCCTGAGCGACAATTCCGCTGCTGTCATTGCCCACAATCATGCAGTGCTGAATCGTCGGAGATGAATTCTCACTGAAGATGCCGCTTCGGACATTTCCGATGATCTGACAGTTCTGAATCGTTGGACACGATTCGCTTTCACAGAAAATTCCCCCGCCATTTCCGTTATAACCGTTATTCTGGATTACACAATGCTCAATGGTGGGTGAAGCCCCGACACACGAAATCCCGCCCGGGCTTTGATTCCACGAACCACCATACCCCTGAATGGTAAACCCTGACAACACGGAAGCTGGCCCCTCGCCGGTCCTGAAAATCACTCCCCGTTCGCCGCCGCCGGTAAGTATGCATCCGGCCGGACCGTTTACGGATCGCACCGCAATCGCCTTGCCCCGGAAATCAATTCCCCCTCGGTGACTCCCGTCGGCAACCCAGATCGTGTCGCCATCCAGTGCCAGACTCACGGCCGTATCGATCATTGCTCCCCAATCATCCTGCGGAGGATATGCGATTGGCGATCCCTGAACCTCATAGGCTCCCATATCGACGCCGGCCCGATAGATGCGAGGCAGGTTGTCCTTATCAATGACGGGCATTCCCACCGGCGTAACTGTGCCCTTATCGACGCAAGGAGAAACGGGAGCAAGATACCATTGATATGTGGTCCAGTTCATCGACAGGGTCTGCGCATTAGTCAGATGATAATCATTTGCTGTTGAATTGACGAATCGGGGATTGGAATCGATATTGCCCATTCCACTGTACCCCCCCTGGATATTGCTGTAGGTGATAAGGGGGGCATCACCTTCAAAGACTACCTGGTGGGTCGTATTTCCCCACAGAATGCAATTGGTTACGGTTGGCGAAGGGGAACCGCTGGAAAAGAGCCCACCCCCGGCGACCGAGGCCGTATTGGCAGCGATTGTGCAGTTGGTGACTGCCGGGTTGGCATCCTGGGCGAAAATTCCCGCACCGCGCTGGGCGGTATTATTTCGCAGGACGCAGTTGACAATCGTGGGTGCCGAATTCATGCAGAAAATGGCACCTCCGTCAGTTCCATTGGCATTAACAATTGTAAATCCGGACAGAACGGATGCAGCGCGTTCGCCTCGATAGAATGCCGCACCAGGACCCGTCCCGTCACAGTCAATCAGACATTCTTCAACGCCGGGCTTGGCCTGCAAAGTGATCGCCTTGCCCTTGAAATCCAGTCCGCCGGGGTAGGTCCCAGGATCGACGATGATGCTATCGCCGTAACAGGCCTTATCGATGGCCTCCTGGATTGTTCCGATTTGCGAGGGGACATTCCATGTATCATGGCCGTATTCATAGGTCCCCATATCTGTTGCGCCGTTCGTGTAACGATTGCGGCCTTCCAGGTCCGTTATTGTCAATCCATAACCATCGGCACGCGCAGTTCCGATACACGGCGAATCGACCTGCAGATGATAATCGCCAGCAGCAGGATTAATGAATAAAGCGTCGTAATCGATATTGCCATATCCCATCCAGGTTGCGCACCCGCCTTCGATATTGTTCCAACTCACGGATACATTATAAACAGATCCATCGTTACGAATTTGCTCCGGTTCATTGCCCCGGAGAATGCTGTTGGTTATTATCCCGTGGCCGCCCGGAGCAAAATGGATGCCTCCACTCGATTCTGGGGTGTTGGAAGTATTGTTTACGACCGTACCATGAGCCAGAGTAACAGTAGAGGAGGAATCGCATAGAATCCCTCCACCCGCCTGATCGGTGATATTCCCGTAGACAAGGCAATTGACCATAACTGGGGATGCAGAATTCAAACAAGCCACTCCGCCGCCGTATTGGGCCTGATTGCCCTTGATGATGCAGTTCTCGATTATCGGGCTCGCTTCATTATCGCAAAGGATCCCGCCTCCGGAGCCGTTTACGGAACCTCCTGTAATTGTAAACCCATCCAGACTCGTGAGATATGTCTCTGCTGATTCAAAGACCACTGTCGGGGCGTTACCGGTCCCCTGGATGATGCAGTTTTGTGGACCATGTTCCGAACGAAGAGTAATGCTTTTACCATTAAAGTTCAGATTTCCCGAATAGGTCCCGTCAGACACCTGAATCACATGGCCGTTGCCGGCCGCATCGATTGCGGGTTGAATTTCCAAATAATCCTGCGGTACGCGAAGGATTTTGGTATACTCAAAAGCCCCCAGATCGATTTGTCCATCCCTCTGTCTGGGCTGTCCATCCTGATCGGCGGACAACAGGTTGGCCGCATTGTTTCCCTGATTGCGGCAGCCCGAATTTTCCGTCAATCGATAATCACCATTGACGGCATCTGCAAATTGCGGATCGAGATTAAGATTTCCCGTTCCGGAATATCCGCCCTGAACATTCGAGTAGGTCACACTCGGGGCCGGTGAGCCATAGACTATGATCTGAGTCGAATTGCCCCAGAGGATGGTATTGGTGATGACAGGGCTGCAGTTAATGCTGGCGATGCCGCCTCCGACCGATCCGGTGACTCTCTCTCCGGAGTAGGCAACATTGTCCACAATCGTACAGTTGGTTATTCGAGCCGCCGTGTTTCTACACAATATCGCCGGGGCATAACCCACATTGCCCATAATGGTGCAATTGATGATCGACGGCGTGCCGCCATACTGACACAAGATTGCAGAAGGTCCGGATCGACTGATATTGTCCCGGATGATACAATCCCGGATGACAGAAGATGTCTGACTGCAATAGATCGGGCTATCGAACGCATCATAAGATTCGGTACAGCCTCGAATTGTAAATCCCTGCAAGACAGCTGAGGAATCAAGATTATTCATAGACACAATCGTGCCGCTCGTCCAGGAGCCTTCAATGATACAATCCTGAGGCCCATTGGCAGAGCGGACTGTGATGGATTTTCCTCGGAAAAACACGGAGCCGACATAAACTCCGTCAGCTACTAAAACGGTATCACCCGCTGAGGCCGCATCGATAGCTTCCTGTATGTTCGAATACTGCTGTGGAACATGCAGAATCCGTGGCCCCGATTCATACGCGCCAAGATCGACGGTTCCGCCGAGGATGCGGGATTTGCCGTCCAGATCCTGTGCGGGAATTCCCGTTGCGGCGTTATTGCCCGCATTGAAGCAGGGCGATCCGGTCAGCAGGTGATACTCGCCATAAAGGGCGTTGCCGAACAGAGGATCCGAATCGATATTTCCGGTGCCGGCATATCCGCCCTGCACGTCGGAATAAGTGATTGCTGCCGGACCGACATTGGCCGTTGGAGTATTGCCCCAGAGGATACAGTTGGACAAGGTCGGAGCATAGCTGTCGCTGCGAAATGCACCCGAGCCGGAGTCGGCGACATTTCCGGCAAAGGTACAGTTGACCAGATTCGGATAGGCCATATTGGATCGAAGGCCGCCGCCTTCTCCGCTGGCATAGTTGACGACGATCAGGCAACTGGCAAGGGTCGGCCGTGACCCGGCCCCGGTTGCATATAGTCCTCCGCCCGTAGTGGACATATTCCCCCGGATGATGCAGCGGCTGAGGGAGACCTGGCCATTGGCAATGAATGCGATACCGCCTCCATAGACGGCCTGGTTATCCGAGAACTCACAATCCAAGACGGTGCCCTGCGAGGTCATTGAAGCGGCGTCAAAAAGAATTCCGCCTCCATAATTTGTGCACTGATTATCCGTGATTCGGCATCGCTCGATCGTCGGATTGGAATTTTTCCATACGTGAATCCCGCCGCCGCTTGCCGTCACTGAATTGCCGGTGATGACGCAGTCCAGAATCTTCGGCGAGGCCGCGTTGCAGAAAATTCCGCCGCCGTGTTCGGCGTGATTATTTCGGATCAGGCAATGATCGATTGTTGGACTGCCGATCTCAATATAAATCCCTCCACCATAGCCAAAGGTCCCGGCCTGGCTGTTTTCGATAATGCAATGAACGATGGTTGGTGATGCGGCACAATAGATGGCGGAGCCATGACTGCTATTGTAACTGTTTCGGATCGTCAATCCTTCCAGTCGCGATGCGGTTGTCTCGCCGGAGTGGAAATAGAATGCCCGCGCCGCCGATTCACAGTCGATGATGCAATTGGCGGGGCCGTTTTCCGATCGCAGCGTGATGGCCTTGCCGGCAAAATCCAGTGCGCTGTTCTGGGACCCCTTATAGGTCCCGTCCCGGACAATAATTGTGTCGCCGTTGACCGCGGCCAGAATGGCCGGTTGAATTGCGGCATAATCGGCTGGCTGATCATCATCGACCGTAATGATCCCACCCAAAACAGGAACTGTCGCCATTAACGCAATTGCAAAACACAAAAAACGCCAGCAGAACCAGGATATGCCGTTCATGATCAGACCCTCCTGTTAAAAATGGAATCTTCTCCTAAACCCCGCCGGCATGTTTCCGGCTTGTCATAGTTCAGGCCTTTCTTGCCAAAGCCATAATATCCAAAAAATCAGAAAAACTTGTCGCTCAAGTTCGTATCAACATCTTGTGATGGTTGAATCAAGCTGATTGATCAGAAAATAAACTACATCTTAAAAGACATATCATACGATTTTGAAGGTCCAATATCAAGAATTTTCGCAAAATGTTGTGGTTTTTCAGAATCTATAAAACAGCGGAGCAAAATTGTCCCACTTGGCGGGCAATTTAAATGTACCTATAATAGATATAAAATAAACAGTTAAGATGTATTGCGTATGTTATATCTCGGATAAATACCTAGAAGTATCTTAAATAGACAGAAATCGAAGTCCAGAGCCGTCCGTGCAAACAGCTAACAGCTCAATCAAAATTTCGGAATTTCATCCCCCAGGCAGGTCCCGACCAAACGGGCTGAGAGGATCATGGGGTGAGACAGGGGGATGGTTTTACGTTTATTTGCGACATCCCGGATGGGAATAGGCTTACAGATGCCGGAATCATAGGCAACCATGACGTTATATTCTCCTCTGGCCAGTAACTGCACCGCCTTGGTGCCCAGCCGTGTGCAAAGCAGGCGATCAAAGGAACTAGGGGTGCCCCCACGCTGGACATGTCCGAGGGACGTTACCCTCGCTTCTATCCCGGTCAATTCCTGGAGCTGTCGAGCCAGTCGGCTTGCCATGGGTTCCTGAACCAGCTTATAGGGCTGTTTTTCGTCCTCAGTGGAGTCGCTCAGACTGTCTTCCAATTCTGCTAAGCTGGAGGATTCTGATGATTTCTTTTTGCGATTTTTTTTACTTATTTTATTTTTGATCGATTTGGCAAGTGCTTTCTCACGGGCTCTTGCCTGGGCAACAGAAATGGCACCTTCGGCCACGGCGATAATGGAGAAACGACTGCCGCGGCGCCGGCGTTCCTGGAGATATTCGGCCACAATGTCCAGATTGTAGGGAATTTCCGGTATCAAAATCACATCGGCACCGCCTGCGATACCGGAACTCAGAGTCAGCCAGCCTGTATTGTGTCCCATGATTTCACAGACAATAACACGATGATGGCTTGTAGCTGTTGTGTGCAGTCTGTCGATGGCGTCGGTGGCAATTTGCATGGCAGTGTCATACCCAAAAGAGACATCTGTTCCTTCAATATCGTTGTCGATTGTTTTGGGCAGATGAATCACATTGATTTTGCCCTGTTCATGAAGCCTCAGGGCATTTTTAAGTGTTCCGCCGCCGCCCAGACAAACTAGGCAGTCGATGTGATGACGTTTGAGGTTTTCGACGGCAACCTGGACCATATCACGATATTTCCCCCCCATTAACATTTTGTGAATCTTGTCACGACTGGTTCCAAGAATGGTTCCGCCGCGGGTCAGGATACCGCTGACATCTTTCTGTTCCAGATGAATCACCCGATTCTCGACAAGGCCGCGGAATGCATCAAGAATCCCGATAACCGTCATCCCGTATTCATTAATTGCCGATTTGGTGACGGCACGGATTGCAGCATTTAAGCCGGGACAGTCCCCGCCTGCTGTTAAAATCCCGACACATCGAGTTTTGGATACGAGTTTTGCCATAATAAACCTTATTTTTTGATTCAAACCAATATTATGGATACTATAACTATTATACTTTTATCAATCAATCTTTTTATTCAATCTTCCCCTTCCAGGTATGATTTTTGCGTCAACACTATATTGCTTTGATGATAAATAAAATTAATCTTAACACATTTCTAACAAATGCAGCAATTGACAAACAGGATAAATTACCTCAAAATGTCAGGTCTTATGACTCAACAGCAGCAAAATGAATTTGTATCACAAACCCTGGCGGCAATTGATATCGGGAGCAACTCCATTCGCATGACGATTGGACAGCTTAAATCTGATGGGGGTTTGGATATCCTTGAGCGAGCCAATCGACCGGTACGGCTGGGGCGGGATTGCTTTCGTTATTTGCGTCTGACACCTGCGACCATGCGGGCCGTGGTGAATATCTTGCGGGAATTCAAGCGGCGTATCGATGAATACCAGGTCCAACATATCTGGACGGTTGCAACCAGTGCAGTTCGGGAAGCTCGGAATGCAGATGTGTTTTTAGACCGAATCCTGATGGCCTGCGGTTTGCAGGTCCAGATTATCGATGCTTCTCAGGAAAGGCGGATTACCGTATCGGCGGTGCGTTCAGCCATGAACGGAGTGCAGATGGATTTCGCCGGCAGCCAGATGATGATTTGCGAAGTCGGCGGCGGCAGTACCACCATGACGATTATGCGCCACGGCAAAGTGATTAGTTCGCACAGCCTGGCGCTTGGTTCAATTCGAATCCAGGAAATGTTTGGCACTGAAGGCCGTTCCAGCATTCAGATGGTCGAGTTGATTGAAAACGAAATCGATTCGGTCCTGGCAACTGTCAAAAGCATGGTGCCGCTGGCCCGTGTCAAAACCTTTATTGCAGTGGGCGGGGACGCCCGGTTTGCTGCGTCCAGAGTTGGACAGCAGATGGACAATCCCCAATTTCATCGAATTCGTCGACAGGTCTTTGAAGATTTTGTTCAATCCCATCGCAATCAGACTGTAGATCAATTGGCACTTCAGTCGGACATGTCGTATTCGGATGCTGAAACACTGCTGCCGGCACTGCTGATTTTTCAGTCCCTGCTGCGGCTGACACGCGTCAAAGATGTGGTTGTTCCCGCGGTATCCATGCGCGATGGTTTGCTGCTGGAGCTGTCCCGTCGATGTCGGGGGCAGGAAGATGAGTCCGTTGCCCAGGAAGCTATCCAGTCGGCCATGGCGCTGGCGGAAAAATACCGTGTCAATCTGCATCACGCCCGCCGCGTGGCAGATTGTGCCCTGCGTCTTTATGATGAAATGAAGATTATCCATGGATTAGACTCCAGGGCAAGACTGCTTCTTGAAGTGGCGGCACTGCTGCATGAAAGCGGCACCTTTGTTTCCACCCGAGCATATCACAAGCATACTTTCTATCTGGTGGCAAATTCCGAAATTTATGGTCTGCTGCCCAAAGAGGTTGCTGTCGTGGCCCACGTTGCACGATATCATCGTCGCAGTGTCCCCAAAATATCGCATCTGGAATACACGGCGCTTCCGCAGGAATCCCGGATTCTGGTTAATAAACTGGCTTCGATTTTGCGGCTTGCCAAGGCGCTGGATGTGACGAATATCCGTCAGATTGACCGCCTGCACTGTGTACTGGATCAGGATTCTGTGCGGATTCAGGCGCCGAATCTGTCAGACGAATCGCTGGTCAAGCGGTCCATGGAAATTCACAGCAGCATGTTCGAGGATGTATTTGGCTTGAATCTTGAACTGGAAACTCTACCGGAATCGACTTGATGAATACAACTTCAAAGACAAAACTGAATCTGGATGATTCCCGATTGTACATTAATAGAGAACTGAGCTGGTTGTCCTTTAACGAACGAGTGCTGGAGATGGCTGAACGCCAGGACGTGCCGCCCATGGAAAGGCTGAAGTTTTTGGCGATATTCAGCTCCAATCTCGATGAGTTTTTTATGATTCGCGTTGCAGGTCTGATGCAGCGTATGCAGGCGGGGATTCAGGGCAGGGATCCGAGCGGATTGACTACAGTCGAGCAGCTTGATGCGGTTCGTCAAAAGACGCTGGCCCTGACGGCCCGTCATGCCGAAGCAGCAAAAACACTTATAACGCTGCTGCAAAAGCATGGGCTTTATATCCTGAATCCCAGGATCTGGAATAGTCAGCAGCGTCGATTTATACGGGACTATTTTCAATCTCATCTGCTGCCGCTGCTGACCCCTATTGCGGCGATGGATCCGCAATCCTTTCCGCTGCTGCCGAATCTGCAGCTGCATATCGGCATTACCCTGTCTGCTCAGACCGGCGAGGAAAAACAGATCATCGTGATTCCTGTTCCCACCATCGTGTCACGGTTTGTTGCATTACCCAGCAGGGAGGGGGAATTCTGGGTAACCATTGAAGATGTTCTGATAGAATGTGCCGGCATGATAGTCAGGGGCAAGACCATCGAGTCAGTGGATCTGTTTCGTATCACGCGTGATGCCGACGTGAAAATCCAGGAAGAAGAAGCAGGGGATCTGCTTGAAACCATTGAGGCGGCAGTGTTGGAACGTCGTCATCGACAGGCCGTCCGTGTGGAACTGTCTGCCCATTGTTCGTCGATGCTTCAAGACTGGATTTTTGCTCAGTTTCAGGTCGGTCCTCAGCAAATCTATCCAATCGAGGGAATCCCTGACCTTCGCTGCCTGTGGGAACTCGTCGGGCGGGGGGGATTTGATTCACTGCGGTGGCCGGAATGGCCCGCACAGTATCCTGCCGATCTGGCGGGCTTTGAATCGATATGGGATGCCGTCAGCAATCATGATGTCATGCTGTTTCATCCGTATGAGTCATTTGAGCCGGTGGTGGAATGGATACGGGCGGCAGCAGAAGATCCTGCTGTACTTGCCATCAAGCAGACGCTGTACCGAACCAGTCCTGAGTCGCCTGTTATTTCGGCCCTTGAGCAGGCAGCACGCAGCGGCAAAGAAGTGACTGTGCTGGTCGAATTGAAGGCGCGATTCGAGGAAACCCGTAATGTTCGCTGGGCCAGACGGCTGGAAGATGCGGGCTGCTATGTGGTTTATGGCGTCGCAGGTCTTAAAACCCATGCCAAGGCGCTGATGATTATCAGGCGGGAAGCCGGACGAATCAAACGCTATGTGCATTTGTCAACAGGAAATTATAACGAGAAAACATCCCGGCTTTATTCAGATATTGGCCTGATAACCTGTGAGCCCCAGCTGACATTGGATGTGGGAGCTTTTTTCAATCTTTTAACCGGTTTTTCGGAGTCGGTGGGCTGGTCGAAATTGACCATTGCGCCCACCTCGCTTCGTCAGCGTATGCTGGATTTAATTGAGCGGGAAATCAAACTCAGTTCGCCGAATCATCCGGGTTTAATCATGATTAAGGCCAACTCGCTGGAAGATATTCACCTGTGTCAGGCCTTGTATCGTGCCTCGGCGGCCGGAGTCAGAATTAAGCTCAATATTCGCGGAATATGCTGTTTGCGTCCTTCTGTCAAGGGTGTATCCGACCAAATTGAAGTCATCTCTATTCTGGACCGATATCTGGAACATGCCCGTATTTATTACTTTGATAACGGCGGACATCCGGAAGTTTATTTAAGCAGCGCCGATATGATGGGCCGCAATCTGGACCGACGACTGGAACTGCTTTTTCCTATTACCCAGCCTGAGCTCCGACAGCGACTCAGTTCGATTCTGGAGACCTATTTTTCGGACACGATTCATGCCTGGCAACTGGGTTCCGATGGCGTTTATCAACGAATCATGCCCGAAGAAAAATCCCTGCGAAGCCAGCAGTCTTTCTATGAACAAGTTGCCGATGCGGCAGGATTCCAAAAGGCCAGATTTCGATTTCGGCCAATACGATCCAGTGATAAATAGGGGTACATCCTCACTATAACTGTTTCATTAAAGGGACCTTACAGCAGTCCAGAAGGGACTGTCAGTGCGTCCGGACTCTGCAGAGGGGGCTGTGCCCGAAATGTACTTGTTCCGGGCTCAAAACAGGCCGGTTTGAACAGTGTAATGATGATCCGGTCGCTTTCCAGCAACGCCGTGTCTTCCCGCCAGCCAAGCCAGACAAAATCCAAAAGAAGAATAAAGCAATCAAAAATAAAGTACATTAAAAGTCGGGATTTCAAACCATTAAAATGGACTAAACCCAGGTCCCCAGAAAATGTCAAAAATATGGAAAAATGTAGAAAATATATTGACTTTCTGTGACAATTTAGGTAGTCTGTTAGTGCAGGTAAACTGACGATTTCATTTGAATGACACCATCTTGATGAACACCATGATTGCTTTTAGGCTTAACTATTGTCTCTTGCTGGTTTTGTGTTGAGGGTCTAAGCCTTGACGAGACGATAATAGATTGGCAGTAGGGGGGGGGTCTCTGCAAGGTGCACGGGATATCGTAGTAACGATATTACATGCGGCAATGCAGGTATACAGGAATTAGGAGACTGGCGTTTATGGTCAGATGCGGTCCTAATCGAGAATACTACGGGGGAGTCTCAGACACTATCTGTGCATTTTTTCGTCTTTTCCGTTCTGCTTGTATTCAGTTGTTTTCTCAAAAGAATGGTCACAAGCCAATCTTTTTTTTCACATTTCACGATTGCTTTCACAGCTATTTTGCTTTTTGTTTAAATGATGTTTTCTCTATTTGCTCTGCATGCGATCACATCCATTATTCCAAAAATACGGAGGATTATGCGAATGAAAGCCATGTTTCAGCATACAGGTTTTGGATAAACCTGCAGCCGGTGTCAGAGATGGACAAGACCAGTTTCCATACTATTACTTTAAATGAGCGGAGGACTTGAAAATGAAGAAATGGTTGTTTTTAACAATGCTCTGTGTGGGATTGGCCTGGACCGTTCAGGCGGAAACAGGCCAAATTCTGTATGAATGGTGGCACAACGAGGTAACCCAGCCGCCCGGAAACCTGACGGACCTGCAGGCAATCTATGATTGGACCGCAGGTCAAACCCGAAACATACAGTTTTTGACCTCCTTCCAGACACCTGATGAACCACGGGATTACTGGGTGGGACAGATGACCGGGTGGTTAATCGCTCCGATGACAGGCGAGTACACCTTCCGGATTGCTTCGGACGATCAGAGCCGTGTCTGGCTCAGTCCCGATGGCAATCCTGCCAATAAGACCCTGATATGCTTCCACGATGACTGGAACAACTACACCGAATGGACTAAATTTGCAACCCAAAAATCCGCCCCGGTGTTTCTGACCAAAGGAAAACTCTACTGGCTGGAGGGCCTCTGGCGTGATGGAACCGGAGGCGGTTTCCTGCGAGTGGCCTGGGAAGGACCTGAGCCGATCGGCAGCGCCGCCACATTATCCGAGCTGGAAAATATGATTATTCCAAACTCGTGCATGCTTTATTTGAATAGTATGACTGAATCAGCAATCGGCGTTGAAAATCCAGCCCCGGCACGGGACGAGTCGAATGTTGCAGTGGGCGCCCAGACTTTAAGCTGGGATCCTGTTGGGACAGGAATTACGCAATACAAAGTTTATTTTGGTGAAGATCCCAATTTTCAGGAAGAGGATTTGCTGGGAACCGTAACCGAACCTCAGATCGACTCACCGGTTCTGGCTGCCGATCGCACTTATTACTGGCGCGTTGACGCGGCAGCCGATGACCCCAATACCGCGGTTGGCGATATCTGGTGGTTCTACACTGAAATCTGGGCCCCGGCAATCACCCAGCAGCCCCAGGATTTAAATATCGGATTCGATTGCGAAGGAACCTTCACGATCACGGCAGAACCGACCAAGCCGGGTTTTGGCGGGACGATTACCTATGCATGGTATAAGGTCGTTGACCAGCGGGATTCTGAAATCCTTAATGGTCAGACCGATGACTCTCCGGTTGGAACCGGCACCAGCTATACCACCGGTGTCGAGGGGGATTACTACTGTGTGGTCAGCAATGACTCCGCAACGGTTGAATCCAATCTGGTCAAGCTGCGTATTGGCGCCAATCTGTTTCAGAATCAGGATATCGGATCGCCTTCGGCCGCTGGAAGCGCCTCCATTGATGATAATGAAATTGTAACGGTAATCGGCAATGGTTCCGATATCTGGGGGGCTGCCGACCAGTTCCATTTTGCCTATCGTGAATTCTATGGGGATATTGATCTGCGTGCCAAAGTCCTCAGCATGTCCGGCGGTTCAAATGAATGGCGGAAGTTTGGTGTGATGATTCGTGATCAACTGACTCCGGCGAGCATTCATGCGACCATGGCCGCCACCGCAACCCAGGGCCCCGCCTGGCAGGGACGGTTTACAGCAGATGCTGATGATAATGGAAACCAGAATCTTGGAGATCCTGACTGGAACAACAATACTCCGTATTGGGTTCGACTGACCCGCAGTGCAGCAACGAATGAATTTCAGGGGTATTGGTCTTATGATGGGATTAACTGGACTCTGATGGCCGGAAATAACGAAATTGGCAGCCCGCAGGTCTTTGCGATGTCCGATCCGGTTTATATCGGTCTGGCCGTAACAGCGCATGAGGCTGGTGTTCTGACGACAGCCACATTCTCGGATGTCACGGTGAATGGCAAGCCGCTGTTTGAAGCGCCATGGACCCCAAGTGATATTGTCTTCAGTCCAATCGACAGCAATGGCTGGCTGGATTATAATGCAAGCCAGATTACCCTGACCTGGAACAAGATGCAGCTGGCCCCCTGTGATGTGACGTATGATATTTATATGTCACAGGATCGCAGCCAGGTGGAGGATCCCCAAAGCGGTCTGCAGCCGGTAGCCTCCGGCGTTACGGGCCTGACGGCTACAATCACCAATGCGGGTGTACTGGATCTGACACGCGACCAGACCTGGTACTATCGAATCGCAGCCACCTCCGTGGTCGGAAACGATACCCAGGATGGATTTGTTTTTGCGATTAATACGATCAAAGCTGTGCCGGAAATCAGCACGCAGCCCCAGCGGCTGACTGTGGTCGACATCCCGGCCAGTGTAACCCTGAACTGTGTTGCGACAACCCTCAATGACGATACCGTGGCCCTTCAGTCCTATGTCTGGAAACGGGTCATCGGAGAAAAAGACACCGACCTGAATGGGGATGACCAAGAGGTCTATACCGGCAGCAGCCCGACCGAAATTGACCGCAACGGCAAGCGATGGTATGACTGTTCAGTGACCCTGGCGGTCAGTGATATCGCCCACGAAGGCAAGTATTACTGTGTCCCCGTGAATTCGTCAGGAATCGCCATCTCGGATAATGCTTCTATCATGACCAAACGCGAGGTCCTGTATTATTCGTTTGACGAAATAACTGGCAGCACGGTGCCTGATCTGTCAGGCAGCGGCTTTGACGGAACCCTGGTCTCCACCGGTGGTGAAGAGGCTGAAGCTTCCTATGGCGGCCTTCAGGATGGCATCGCCGGCAAAGCCATTTACCTGACGGGACTTGGCGATCCCAATGCCGCGTGTGTCAACAGCGGCGCCACGGCGTATGATCTGGGTATCGAAGGGTCCATTCCCAAGACCTTCAGTGTCTGGGTCAAAAATCAGGCCGGGGATGATGGCGGAGTCTTCTCTGTCGGAACCTATGGCAAAGCCGAACAGGTCGTGGGACTTCGTACCGTCGCCGGAACCGGCAACGTCTGGATGATTGACGCCTGGGGAAATGGAAACCGTACCTTCACTGTGACACCCAGTTTTATGACCTGGACACATATCGCGCTGACTTATGACGGGCAGCGGGTCAAGATTTTTGTTAACGGACAAAAGATCGATGACTATGCTCTGACGTTCAATCTTCAGAATGAGCAGCCCTTTGT
>JAFGQP010000025.1 GCA_016935635.1 Sedimentisphaerales bacterium | reverse complement strand
TACGACTATGGCTTCCGGGTATGTCGGTAAGGGGGATGTGATGAGAATAGCGTGTAATCCGGCCGCATGGGGAAAACAAAAAAGAACGAAATTGAGAATTTTCCATTTTCAATTTTCTAATGAAGTGCCGTCGAACAAAATATTGGGTTGGTCAATCGCGGATGGTTTGAGGTTTTAGTTTCAGATAATGGTCAATGGCTAAAATTATAGGAGGAAAATGAAGAGGGCGTGGGGAATGTGCATTTCGTTCAGGGGGCACGGATACAAGGAATAAAAAGGGCGGACGCACCGGTCCGCCCGTATAGGTTGATTTGAAATTTCAAATTTGAGATTTCATACGGTATTTACATGGTTTTATAGCGAGGGCCGCCGGCGCCTTCGGGGACTGTCCAGCGGATGTTGTCGAAGGGACACTTGCGCTGGCAGGTCTTACAATGGAGGCAATTAGACGGGTTGGCCGCCTTGACTTCGTTGTGGACGGTTTCATACACCCCGGCCGGGCAGAAGGTAATACAGGGGGCGCCGAACTTCGGCCAGCACTGGGTGATGCAGATATTTTCATCCTGAATCAGCAGGTGGCAGGGCTCTTCTTCGCGGTGATGGGTTGCCGCCACAGCGGTGAAGGTGTCTTTGTCAAATTTGACGGAGGGCTTCATCCGGTATTGAGCGGTCGTCATTTCCTGGTAATCCGGCTCAATATGGAATTTGGGCAGCAGGCCTCCAAGCACCGACAGCGGCATCCCCTGGAGCGGACCGAATCGAGCAACCGTCTGGCGGAAGCTCTTGGCCGAGTCCATCTCTTTGAGGACAGTGGTCTGTTCCAGCAGACGGGTATAGGCCCCGGCCAGACCCAGCGGGGTGTCGAGGTTATCGGCAACCGCCTGGGCGGCGGCCATGCCGGAGTCGATGGCGTTATGCAAGCCCTTGATTTTGAGCATGTTCACAAAACCAGCGCTGTCGCCCAGCAGGGCTACATTGGACCGGCCTATGGCGTTGGTGGCCGGGTCGCGCGGCAGGGCATACAGACCGCCTTCAGGAATCATCTTGGCCCCGGCTTCGGTGACGGTGCCGCCGTCGATGAACTGCTTGACGAACTTGTGTTCCTTAAAGAGGGTCAGGGCGTCCTGCGGGTTGAAGTCGCAATATTTATAGTCCAACCCGACGATCATACCGACGGCGATATGGTTGCCGCCCATGGGGTACATGATGCCGCCGCCAAACATGGCGGGGCCAATCAGCGGTGTCCAGATGGGATAGCCCATTGCGTGGACAACGCGGCCGGCGCCGAACTTCTGATACTGTGCGTCGCTGACTTTGATGAGTTCCTTGACGCCGATGGAATAGAGCTGATTGCCTTGCCGTTTGAGGCCGGCTTTTTTGATGAAGGTTTCACTGAGCAGGCCATCGCAGCCTTCGGCCAGCAGAACGTGTTTGGCATGAATTGTCTCGCCAGGCAGATAGTTGCGCTGCTTGTGGCTTTCTTTATCCAAGCCCTGATCGACGAGCTTGACGCCGGTGGCGGTATGCGAGGCACTGTCCCAGAGAATATCCTTGGCTGCAAAGCCGTGCAGGACTTCGACGCCAAGTTTCTGAGCAATCGAGCAAAGCCAGGCGGTCAGTTTGCTGACCGAGCAGATGTAGTCATTGTGGTGCGACATCTGGCCGAAGCCAAGCTTGAAGCTTATGGCCATCTTGATGGCACATTCGATACCGAAGGCCATTTTTTTGCCAAGCAGGAACATGACGTCGTCTTTATCCACACGGGACAGCAGCACGGCCTTGGCCGCGTCACTTTCGGCCCATTGGGGATCGATGGGGTCGAGCAGTTTGGCAATAGCAGCAGGCTCGAGGACTGCACCGGAGAGGTTATGATTGCCGGGGGCCTGAGCCTTGTCAATGACAACCACATCCAGTTCGGGTTTTGCCTTTTTGAGCGTAATAGCGGCGGACAACCCGGCTGGGCCTGCGCCGACGATTAAAACCGATACATTGTTATATGAATTTGACTTTTCCACGATTTATCCTTTGATTGCCTGTACCAGTTCAGGAATGACTTGTTCAGCGCCGCCGATAATGTAATAATCGCACTGCTTGAAGATGGGGGCATGCGGGTCAGTGTTGACGGCGATAATTGTTTCGGTATTGGCGACGCCGATCATGTGCTGGATGGCGCCGGAGATGCCGATGGCGATATAGACTTTGGGGCCAACGGCGGTGCCGGTCTGGCCGACCTGGCGAATGCGTTCGGCGAAGCCCTGTTCGACTGCGGTGCGGGTTGCGCCTTTTTCCACGGCCAGGTTATTAAAAGTGTCTTTAATGCTGCCGCAGAGGCTGTCCAGCAGGCTGTCGTAGTTATCGCGGTTCTGCATGCCTTTGCCGCCGCTGATGATGATATCGCTTTCGAAATTAACCTTGCCGTGGCCCTGCTCGGTGCGGATGATATCGAGGCTTAAATCCTTTTCGGTCAGGGTCACGGGATGGTCGATGACTTTGCCGGCCCGTTTGAGATCGGCGGGCAACCGCTGCATGACGCCCGGGCGGGCGGTGGCCATCTGGCAGGTGGAGTCTTTGGTGCAGATGGTGGCCATGACGTTGCCGCCGAGAGCCGGACGAGTCTGCATCAGGACGGCGATCTGTCCCTTGCGGGAGCTGTCGCGGATGTCCAGGCCGGTGCAGTCGGCAGTCAGGCCGCAGCCGACGCGGTACGAGACCATCGGGGCCAGGACGCGGCCGGCGGGGGTGGCACCATACAGGACGATCTGCGGTTTGTATTTCTGGATGACGTCCGAAACGGCCTTGCGATAGCTGAACGGGTCAAACTCGGCCAGCAGGGGATTGTCGATCAGATAAACATCGTCGGCGCCGGCGGCGATGAGTTCCTGGGCCATCGGTTTTACCTGATGGCCGGCCAGGATGACGCCGCAGCGGACGTTGAGGCTGTCGGCCAGTTCGCGGGCCTTGCCGGTCAGTTCGAAGGTGGCCGGGTGAATCTGGCTGTGTTCGAGTTCGGCCATGACCCAGACGTCGCCGGTGTAGGTGGTCTGGGTGTGCTTGTAGCCTTCCAGCATGTCTTCGAGGGCTTTTTTATGGAAATGGACATCTTTGCTGTCCAGAATTTTATCTTTCATGGCTTCGTCAATCTGGGACGATTCTTTGATGCCCAGTTCTTTGAGACGGGCAGCCAGGGCGATGAAGTCTTCGCTTTCTTTTTCGGTGCCTTCAAATGAACGGTCAAAAATATAAGAACGGAGCGAAGGCAGGGTGTAGGTTTTGGCTTTGCCGCTGCCGGACTTCTGACCATTGCCTGCAGTGCTGAGTTTTTCCTTGAGAATGGCGGCCAGTTCGGCTGCGGAGCTGACCTGCTGGCATTTGCGGGTGGTTTTGCCGGGCGGGAAGACGCGAATCACGCGGGTCTTGGAGCCGGCAACTCCCATGGCGGTTGCCTTGACATCGTCGGCACCCCACTGGATGAGCTTGAATTGATTGGCTCGGCGGGTTCCGGAAAACGTGGCAAACAGCGGATATTCGTATTTGGCGATGGTGATGATACAGGGTTTGCTGCGGGTCCGGAGGACCTGACTGCCGCCGCTGATGATGCGGGTGAATACGAATTGGCCGTCTTTAAAATCTGCTTCGGTGGCATACGGAATACAGGGGATATTCATTTCTTCGGCCATCTGGGCGGGCACCTGGGCGGTGTCGCCATCGACGGACTGCATGCCGGCGACGATGAAATAATCGTCGCTGCCGCCGAACATTTCGCTGACGATTTTTCGGGCGGCAAAGGCCAGCGGGTTGGCTGTGGCCCAAGTATCGGCGCCGCCCAGCGCCCGGTCCGTCAGCAGGACTGCCGAGTCGCAGCAGCGGCTCAGACTGTATCGCAGGACCTCGGCGGCCATCGGGGGGCCCATGGTCAAGGCAATGACTTTGGCCCGGTCGTCGCCGGAGATAGTCTTCATGTGGTTGGCGAACGCCAGTGCCTGGGCGTCCAGCTCGTTGATGACGCTGGGCAGCTTGGTCCGGATGAGGTTGCCCGTTTTTGGGTCGAACGCATTATCCGTAATCTGTGATACATCCGGCACCTGTTTGACAAGTACAATATAATGACTCATCGCTTATCCTAAGTATAAGTGTCGTTACCGATTTATTTTCCGTATGTCCGACAGGCCTTTAAACATAGTCGCACCGCGGGCTGTCGTCAATAATAAATCTTTTCACTGGACAATATTGAATATAACCTGTTTTGAATCTCTACAACTCTCGGAATACCGAACGAATTGTGCCAGCCATGGGATACTAATTCAGATTGACGCAAGATACTGTCAGAAAATTACCATAAAATTGTCATATTCTGCTAATCTTGCACGAAAATGCCCTGATTTAGATGTAAACTCTTGAAATCCCTGCACTTCCATAGTACAAGAGGGCTGGAAATAGCGTGTTCGGTCTGGAGCTGGGTATCCGGGTCGAAGAATGTACGTACGGACTTGAACAAGGAACAGACAATGGCAGATCTTAAAGCACTGAGTGAAGCAGTCATCAAGGGTGACCAGAAAACTGCGGTAGAGATTACGCGTCAGGCCCTGACCGAAGGCATGCCGCCGGCATCCATCCTGAACGAGGGCCTGATTGCAGGCATGAACGTCATTGGTGTACGATTCAAAGCCAACCAGGTTTACATTCCGGAAGTCCTGATTTCGGCCCGGGCCATGAAAATGGCGATGGAAGTGCTGGAACCCAAGCTGGTCGAAGCGGGTGTTAAACCTCTGGGCAAGGCCCTGGTCGGTACCGTTCAGGGCGACTTGCATGATATCGGCAAGAACCTGGTGGCGATGATGCTTAAGGGCGCAGGCTTTGAAGTCGTTGATCTGGGTGTCGATTCCTCGCCGGAGAAATTTGTTGCCAAGGCCAAAGAGAGCAATCCGCAGATCATCGGGCTCAGCGCGCTGCTGACGACTACGATGCCGGCCATGGAAAAAACGATTCGTGCCATCAAGGATGCGGGGCTTTCGGCCAAGACGATGATTGGCGGGGCACCGGTGACACAGGCATATGCCGACAAGATTGGCGCTGACGGGTATGCCCCGGATGCGGCTAGTGCGGTGGATCTGGCCAAGAGCCTGCTGAATTAATCCTCGGACTATGCAAGGGTTTGTCGTTGCGGCAAACCCTTTTTTTTCTTTTGCATGTTGTGCCGACGTCAGGGATCTGGCCTGGCGGCGGTTTGATATCATCTCCAATGCGGGCTTGACATTCCCTTCGGCTCCCTTTATTGTGCCGAGACAAAGAAAGGGATTTTTTATGCAAAATGCGGCCAAAATGAGATGGATACTTGCCGGTTTGCTGGCGATGCTGATTTTATGTGAGGGTTGTTCGCAAAGACCGAATGCAGTTTCCGCTCGCGGGGCGGATATTGTAGCTCCTTCGCTGGACCAGGAGGCACTCCAGAGTGATTTGAGTCGTTTTGAAGAGTTGTTTATCCAGATTATCAAACAATCCACAGTACAAGTCGAGCAGGATTATCCGGATTTAGATGTAAAACGGACCAATTTATTATTAAATACGCGGTTATCAAATGCCATACGAACCCTCTCAGAAACCACGTCTCCTCTGGTCGGTCTGATTGAATACTGGGAATTATCTGTACGACTGCATTCCTATTTTGCTAATGGTCATGGGAAATCCCTCTATCAACAAGCTCAGCCGGACATGCTCAAGGCTGCCCAAAAAGCCAAAGATGAAATTGAACAGATTGCAACAGACTATTTACCAGCAGACCTTTTGGAAGGGACACGTGCTCAGGTCTATCAATTTGCCAAAGAAAATCCAATCCAGGGAACGATGGGCAATCTGATTGTGTATGCGACCGTTAACAAAGCCGAAGAATTCAGCCAGTTCAGGAAAGTACTGAATATCCCGCTGGCACCCATTCGGGCTATGGAGGGCGTTGATAAAACCGCGGTAGCGATTGACCGGTTTACGGATTCGGCAAGTCGATTTAACGACATTCTCAAGTCGATGCCTGAGTCGGCGCGATGGGAGATGACACTGTTTTTATATGATTTGCAAAATAATGAAATGACTAAGTCGCTCCTGAAAAATATGCAGGAATTCAATACGAACAGCCGTCAGATGGTCGAACTGGCGGGAAAAATGCCGCAGGATGTGCGTGAGGAATTGAGTGTTTTGATTGACCAGGTGGAGCAGAAACAGAAATCAATCCAGGAGACCATCAGCCAGGTTGAGTCGGCATCCAATTCTCTGAATAGTACCGCCGCCAGTCTGCAGCAGACCGCTTCAAGCTGGCAGCTTGCAGCGGATTCCACCACCCAAACCCTCCAGGCCTGGCAGGCGATTTCAGAGCAATCATCATCCAACCCCGCACCATCGGAGCCTATCCGCCCGGAGGACATTCAGAAGGCAGCGACAGAAATTCAGAACGCCACACGGGAGCTGCGTCTGCTGATGGCGGATTTGCAGGGATTGACCCAGTCGGAGGGGGTTAATCAGATTCAGGAGGCGGTCAACCGCAATATTCTTGCCGGACAGGCATCCGCCCAGGCAGTGGTGGACCACCTGGCCTGGCGTCAGATTCAAATTCTGGCAGGAGTGTTTGCTGTGTGGCTTGCAGTCAGGCTGCTTGGACGAAGGCAGAAAAAGGATTCATCCACCCAGTGAGTCGGTAATCTGGGCGAGATCCTTGCGGCGGTAATAATTGAACAGAAATCCAAGCCGATGGACTTTCAGTGAATCCAGGTCAATCATCACCGGGCCATGACCAGTGATGATGATATTGGCTCGTTTGAGGTCGCCGTGGGTGATCCGGTATAACTCCATTTGCTGAAGAATCTGGTCGACCTGGTTCATCATCTGGATTTGCTGCTCTTCGGGAATTGAGACATCCTTCAGATAATTATCCAGCTTCTGGCCTTCGACAAATTCATTGATGATATAGGAACAATACAGCAGCAGGCCTTTTCGCTTTTCGATGAAAGCCAGAGGGGCTGCAGTGGGGATATTGAGCCAGTTGAGGCGGTGGCCGTGCAGCCAGCAGCGTCTGGCCCGGCTGCGTCGGATGGTCTGTCGGAGAGAATGCCAGAATCCCTTATGATTATAGCGTTTGATGACAACGGTTTTGCCGTTAAGTTCCATGCTGACAACAAAACAGGTGTTGCCGCGTTTAAGTATCTTTCCGCGATTCATCCATAAATCGATTTGCGAAGGAAGCTCGGCCGCATGGCGGCTATCGAACAGGTCTTTGACAAACATCCCCCGGAAGGCCGAGGTTTTCAGAGACAGATACCGCTTGCTGGTACGCAGCGTTTTTTTCAGCGAGCGGGCAAGTATGCGGTTTCTTTGTGCTCGAATCATCCGCAGGATGCTTTCGGTCAGCCAGGGCCGGGTGGTCAGGCCGCGGACAGCGAAATATTTGCGAATGAAGATTTCCATCTGAGGTTCGTCGTCGGCCGGCCAGTTCACACAAAGTATGGCCAGTTGGGCAAGACCTTTTTTAACGGCAACCGGCTGGTCATAAAATTTGATTTGGGCGGGATCAAGAATATAAATGCGGTTGTCCGCCCAGAGAAAATTACCCAGATGCATATCTTTTTGAAGAATGCCGTGGATATGCAGATGAGCCAACTGGCTGATGACCGACAGCAGCAGTTTTTCTCTTTTATTGCGGTCGGCAGACGTCTGAAACAGCGTAAATATATCGGAGGCATAGGGGATGTATTCAGCGGCCAAAGCCCAATCACCTTTGCCGGTTTTGCCAAAAAACAGGGGTTCTGGACGAAGAACTTGCAGATTTCGCAGTTTCTGGAGGGCGTTCCACTCCCGCATAACATGGCGATAGGCGCTAAAGCGGCGGCGGAAAATCTTGAGAATGACAGGCTGGTCCTGCCAAAGGGCAGAGTATATCTGCCGAGTACCAGGGACTTCGCGTATGAGGCGGCATTCCCGGCAAATAAAACCGCCGGTGCGTTGACCGGCGGGATAAACCGTTATTTCTGGCAGGTTTTCTGCTGTTTGCATGAATCATCCTGTACAGGGATCGTCCGCTTTTATTTCTATGCGGCATTCTTCCCAGACTTGTATCACAGGCCGTCCGTCAAGTCAAGGCCGGATATAAAGATGGGGCAGGGGATGCGGCAGCAGAACATATCTATGGAAAAATGGAAATTTTTGGGTATAATAATTCATTCCAATCTGGTAATTCAGGAAGACTATGAGTGATGTTTTTTTTATTATAGCAACTATTTTATTAATCGGGCAGATGCTGATTACTCTTCAGGTAATCGGAAATGCCAGGTATGCGCTGAAAAAATCTGAAAAAGTGCGTGACTGGTACCGGCCTTCGGCAATTATCATTGTGCCGTGCAAAGGACTGGACGCGGCCTTTGAACAGAATATTCTGTCTTTTTTTCATCAGGAATATCAGCCTTACCGCCTATGGTTTGCCGTTGAAGATACATCAGACCCGGCTTATGCTCAATTGAATCAAATTATTGGCCGGTATAGTCCGCAGTCATCCGCCCAGGAAATTCAGGTGTTTGTGGCGGGCAAGACGACTGGCTGCAGCCAGAAACTGCATAATATCCTGTTTTGCTACCGGCAGATTCCGGCAGAGGTTGAAATCCTGGTCTTTGCTGATTCGGATGCCTGTGCGGACAACGACTGGCTGAGTCATATAGTCTATCCGTTTCATTCCGGCAAAAAAGGAGCCGCCAGCGGGTACCGCTGGTTTGTTCCCAAAATCAATAATTCGGCGACACTGGCTCTATCCTGCATTAATGCTGTGGTGGGGCAGGTTCTGGGCAATACGCGTTTTAACCAGGCATGGGGCGGCTCCATGGCCATTCCGGCATCCACATTTCAGGAATTGGGTCTGGAAGCTATCTGGTCCAGGTCGATCAGTGATGATCTGACGCTCAGCTCCGCGGTGCGGCAGACCGGCAAAAAAATGATCTATGTTCCCTCCTGCATGGTAGCATCCTATGAGATGACAACGTGGCCGAAGCTGTTTGAATTCGTTCGCCGGCAGTTTCTGATTACCCGTGTGTATGCCATCCGAACCTGGCTGTTCGGGCTGTTCAGTATTATTTTCAGTGTGGGCGGCCTGTGGCTGATGATTGGGACAGCGGTTTTTGCCCGGCATATACAGGATAAAAATGCAACGTTCTTTACGGTTGCCGCGGCGGTAATTTTTGCAGCCCAGTTTATTCGGGCAGTCATTCGTCAGCGGATGATTTGTCATTTGCTGGAAAAAGATAAAAAGGCCATGCGGGCCGCGGTCTGGGCGGATATTCTTTTATTCTGGGTGTGGGGGATTATTCTTCTGATTGGTATTGTCAGTTCGGCTTTTGGCAAAACTATCTGCTGGCGCGGGATACGCTATCGGATGAACAGTCCGCTGGATGTGGTCGTTGAACAATAGGATCGGCGTCGGAGTCAATGACCGACAACGGCGATTCCGAGTTTGTCCGCCAGGTCGAGGGTTTTGTGCTTGTCGATGATAATGGTTTTGTGTTTTTCCACCACGACACAGCAGGCTCTGTTTTTGGCAAGACTTTCAATGGTATCGGGGCCGATGCAGGGGACATCAAAACGCATATCCTGTTTGGGCTTGGCGGATTTAAGCAGCGTCCAGCCGCCTTTTTTGCAGAGCTGGCCGGCACGTACAATCATGTCGGCGGTGCCCTCGATGGCCTCAACGGCAATAATTTCACGTTCTTTCACGGCGATGGCCTGACCGATATCGAGCCTGCCGACTTCCATGACCATCGGCCAGCCGAATTCGATATCCGCCATCACGGAGGCTGGGGGCTGCGTGCGGGTCATGACGCCACCATCCGCCATTGAGTCTTTGCAGTATTGAGTCGAATCCACCAAAATAATTCCTCCACTGGCCAGTTCATCGGCAATTGCGTTGAGTACTGAATCATTCCGTTTATCGTGTTTTCGCAGTCTCCAGTACCAAATACGCAGGGCACGCCAGTCCGGCAGATATTTTACAAGCCGCCAGGGCGTATAGATTTTGGTTTTTGCCACACGACCCACCATGATAGTATCGCAGACACCATGGCGCCGGAGTTTTCGCATCCAGCCGCCGGGACGTGCGATGGCGGCGTTGAAAAACACATCGACATATTGGGCTAATTCCGGCTCTGCACTGTCTGTCAGGCCTGCACAGATAACTTTCAGTCCGGCTTTTTTGGCGCCCTGGGCCACCAGAAACGGCAGGCGGCCCTGGCCGGCAATAAGACCTAAAACATGCTGTGATGACTCACTCACCTGGCTGGTCCAGCTTTTCGAGTTTGCGTTCCAGTTCTTTGATTTTCTTTTTCATGTCAGGCAGATATTCAATCAGGCTATAGGCCCGGCGGGCAATACTGGCGTCAATGGCAGGGGTGCCGACGATGGTTGCTCCATCTGGAACATCGTTTACAACGCCGGCCTTGGCACCGACTTTAACGAGATTGCCCACCTTGATATGACCAACCACGCCGACCTGACCGCCGAGAACCACGTGGTGGCCGAGGGTGGCCGACCCTGCGACGCCAACCTGGGGTACAAGCAGGCAATGCGGGCCAATTTTGGTGCCGTGGCCGATTGCTACGGAATCACCGATTTTGCTGCCTTTGCCGATGATGGTGTCGTCGAGGGTACCGCGTTCGATGGCACAACCGGAGCCGATTTCCACATCATCTTCAAGGACGACTCTGCCGATTTGCGGGATTTTATGATGGACACCCTTGTGGGTGGCAAAGCCGAAGCCATCCTGTCCAATCGAGGCATTGGATTGAATAATGACACGGCTGCCGATGAGGGTACCGTCATAAATTACGGTATTCGGATATACAATACAATCATCACCGATTTTGACGTTGGGTCCGATGAATACGCCGGAGTAAATCTGACAGTTTTTGCCGAGTATGGCGTTTTCACTGATGGAAACAAAGGGATGCACATTGCATCCTGCCCCAAGCTGGGCGGTTTTGTCAATGGATGCCTGGCTGCTGATGCCGGTAGAGGGATGTCTGCGGTGGCCATGGAGCGAGACCACGATCTGCATAAAAGCATAGTAGGGGTCTTCGGCAATCAGCAGGGCGGCAGATGATTCTATCGGTTCAGCAGCAATGACCACTGATGCCCTGGTGGTCTTGACCTGCGGCAGATATTTTTTGTTGCTGAAAAATGTGATCTGGCCGGGGCCTGCCTTGTCAAGGGTTGAGGCCCCATGGATGGTTAAAGTATCATCGCCAATCACTTTACCGCCAACGAGGGCGGCTAATTCCTGTAATGTTTTACTCTGCATTCAGTTGTATCCTGTTTAGTATTCGAAATTTATGGAGGATTATAGCGTTTTTGGGGGGAGCGTCAATGATTTTGCGACTGTTTTGGAGTCAATAGTCTATCAATTTCATCCATAACTTGCTGTTGAGCGTTCTCGGATGGAGATTGGAAGCTTTCCGAGGGACAGATGACGGCGATAGATTCCGGGCCTATCGGACTATAATTGGCTGGATCTGTAGGGCCGAAGATTGCGATGGTTTTTTTGCCCATTGCGCCGGCCAGATGGGCAATGCCGCTGTCATTGCCCAGAAAAAAGTCCACACAGAACAGGATTTTAAGTACCTGCTCAAGGCGAATATTGGATATTATTGGCCCCGTATTCTGGATTTTCAGAATATCTTCCTGACTAAAGCGTTCCAGTTCGACAGGGCCAAGCAGAAAGGCCGGTACGATTTGTTTGGTCCGAAGGTGCCTGGCAATCGCAAGAAAATTGTCAAGATGCCAGCACTTGTGTTTGCCGCCGCTGCCGGGGTGTATCAGGCAGATGCGGCAATCCGGAACTCCGAATTCCTGCAGCAGGTCATTGCCCTCCTGCAGGTCCTGGGCAAAAGGATGTATCAGGGTTTCGGCATGGTTTTGGGGAACAGGACAATCGAGGGAATTAGACTCCACAAACCGACGAATATAAAATGATGCCGCGTGTTCAGAGGCAGTCGGGGTCAGCGGCAGCATGGTGACTTCGCCGGCGTGACTGCAATGGATGATAAACAGGAGATTCTGTTCGAAATGCTCATGGTTTTCGCCGAGAAAGCTGACGACGTGTTCATAGTCGGCAAAGGATACGATAAGTCGATCTTTTTCTTCGACGGTGAAATCATTGACGGATTCGAAGAGTCTATGGAATTGGATTTGTTCCATCGAGCGGACACGGTCGACGCATGTTCGGCCGGGGTAGAATGAGATGTAATCGGATCGGCCAATCAGATGGACCAGCGAAAAGCCGAGAGTCTTTTTCAGGAACGACGCCAAAGGCAAAATGAGAACGCAATCCCCAATAGCGCCGGGGTGAATAATCGCTGCCTGACGCAGCGGTTGTTGTGAGCAATAGTCCTGAGGCATGGTGTTATTCCCGTAGAGCTTTATCAATCCAGGCTCCGCCGGCGACCTGTACGCCGGATTCGTTGTGAATATAAATGACTGCAGTCTGGCCGGGCGTCACCGCTGAGACGGACTGGTCAAACACAATCCGCACGGAGTCTGGCTCGGGATAGACTGTTGCGGGGCTGCCCTTGTGATTATAGCGGATTTTAACAGTGGCTTTAAAGGGATTCTGCGGAGTATCTATCAGCCAGTTCATGTGGGAGCCAATGAGG
>JAFGQP010000224.1 GCA_016935635.1 Sedimentisphaerales bacterium | reverse complement strand
CCCTTGCAGCCGGCGTCAGGGAAGCCACCGTATCTGACAGGCAGCGAATATGTTCCGCCGTGGTACCGCAGCATCCGCCCACAATGCTGACCCCCAGTTTTTCGATAAACTGACGCATATAGTCGGCAAAGACCTGCGGCTTAAGGGGGTAAACCGTCTGGCCGTCGATAATTTCCGGAAGGCCCTGATTCGGAATGCACGAAATACGCCCCGGCCAATAATGACTCAGATAGCGAATGTGCGATTCCATATCCGCCGGGCCGGTCGCACAATTGAGCCCCAGCGAAAACAGCGGAAACGGCTCCATCGTCGTAGCCACCGCCGCCATATCCGTCCCCAGCAGCATGGTACCCTGCTGCTCCATCGTCACTGAAAGCAGAATCGGAATATCCCGCCCCAACTGCTCCAGAACTTCGACACAAGTGATGACCGCCGTCTTCGCCTGCAGCAAATCCTGACAGGTTTCCACAATAATCGCATCCACGCCGGCCTGGACCAGAACCTGAATCTGCTGGCGTAAGGCCTCCGTCAAAGCCTCGACGGAGATATGCCCCAGGCTGGCCAGTTTTGTCCCCGGCCCGACCGAACCGGCTATATAGATATTCTTTTTATCCCCAATCGCTTTGCGGGCATTCTCCACGGCAGCGGTGTTGATCGCTTCGACCCTGTTTTCCAGCCCATACTCGCCCAGCACGATTTTTGAGGCGCCGAAAGTATTGGTTTCCAGCACCATCGCCCCAGCCTCCACAAAAGACCGATGCAGCTCGACGATCTTTTCCGGCGCCGAGAGATTCAGGTATTCATTGCACCCTTTATTCCCGTCCCACACCGATTCGGGCAGATTCATCATCTGCAGATTCGTTCCGCAGGCCCCGTCGAAAATCAGCAATTTGTGATTACGAAATCCCATCCTGTATTTCCTTTATAATCGACTTTACACATCATGTTCCGAACCCGCAAAGCTGTCAAACAAAATAATCTGATGATAACCTGCTGCTGAATGTATTTTGGATAGAAACTCATGTTACTTGGGATTTTTCATATCCTCCCCGTTGGGCTGAAAACAAGTTATCACCCTCGCATAATCTCGACCTGGCATTCCGGAATGGCATCCAGAAACAACCGGCCGTAAGGTTTGGTCACCAGCCGGCTGTCCAGCACCACCACCATTCCCGTATCGGTCTTATTGCGAATCAGCCTGCCGAAACCCTGCTTGAACTTGATAATCGCCATCGGCAGTTGATAACTGTAAAACGGATTGCCGCCTTTGGCCTTGATAGCCTCGATGCGTCCTTCAATCAGCGGATGGCTGGGCACCGCAAACGGCAGGCGAACGATAATCACATTGGACAGGCTTTCCCCCGGCACATCGACGCCCTGCCAGAAGCTTTCGGTTCCGAATAAGACACTGCGGACATCCTGTTTAAACAGCTCCAGCAGACGAATCCGATCCAGCCCTTCCCCCTGCACCAGCATTTCCATGTCCTGGTCGGCCATCCAGCCGCGCAGCCGCTCGGCTACCTGCTGAAGCATCTGAAAACTGGTAAACAGCACAAACGCCCGGCCGTCGCTTTGGATCAGGTATTTTTGAATCGCCGCCACGGCCCGGTCAATGAATGTTTTGTCGTTGGGGTCAGGCATATCGGCCTGCAGATACAGCCGGACCTGCCGCTGATAATCAAACGGCGACCCCACTCGCAGCGACTGATAGTTCTCCATGCCGATACGAGAGGCAAAATAATCAAATTGCTCATCCTGCGGACCGCAGCTGAGTGTCGCACTGGTCACCACCACCGCCTCGCACGGCTCAAACAGCGTCCCCCGAATAAACGGCGCCGCATCAATCGGGGCGCTGCGAAGCGTAATCCGCCCGGCACGGCTGGCATCATTTTCCACCCAATACACAAAACTCTCCCGCCCCTGAGCCATAAACTCGGTTAATTCCTGCTCCAGTTCCAGGCACCGCATCCCCGCCTGCTGCAATTCGAAGCGTTCATCATCCTCCTCGTCTAGTGACTTGGCCAGCTTCTGCATCGCCAGACGCAGCCGCCGGACCTCCGCCGACAGATTATCCTGTACAAATCCCGGCTCGCAGCGGGCCGTGGAACTGTCGGGCTTTTTCTTCAGCCAGGCCGCAACCTGCGTAAAAAACATCCGTGTCGCAGTGACACAATGCCGCACCGCCGCCTGGCAATCCTCGGCCCCATTGACTTGAATCAGCAGTCCCCGACCTTTGCGCGGATTATACAGATTATCCAGAAAATACAACACCGACGGCTGATGGATGCGAATACCAAACTGATCTTCGGCAACGTGCTCGACGGTATGAGCTTCATCGAGTATCACCTGCTTGAAGTCCGGCAGCAGCCCCGAAGCCCCCTCGGCCTTGATGACTAAATCACTGAACAGCAAGGCATGATTAACCACGATGATATCGGCGGTTTCAAGTTTGCGCCGTGCCCGCTGATAAAAACACCCCGAAAAATGCTTGCATTTACGGCCGCGGCAGTTGCCGTGCTCGCTTTGAACCGCCTGCCAGACCGCCGGCGACGGCAGAAAATCCAGCTCATTGAGAACACCTTCTTCGGTAGTCTGTGCCCAGTCCTCAATTTGGGTCAGTTCCGCCCCGCCATCATCGAACAGCGACCACTGACGCCTGCGGGCATACTCCAGACGCCGCCGGCATAAATAATTATTCCGCCCCATCGCCAGCCGATAAGCAAATCCCTGCTCCAGTAAATTTGCTAGAAAAGGAATATCTTTCTGAATAAGCTGATGCTGCAGGTTAATCGTATATGTACTGATAATCACCGGGCCGTTTTTATGAAGTGCCTGATCAATCGCCCCCGCCAGATACGCAAAACTCTTACCCACCCCCGTGCCAGCCTCCACCGCCAGCCGCTTTCCCTCACGCAGCGTTTGCTGGACCATGCGGGCCATGTCAATCTGCTGCGGACGACTTTCAAAGCTGTTCCATACGCCTGCAACAAGCCCGCCTTCGCCCAGCAGTTTGTCGGCGTCCAATCCCTGATTCGGCAAAAATGCGATCACCCGTAGTCCTTATTCGTTCCTCATGAACTGTTTGTCTGTGCCGGATTTACTGCTTTATGGTACCGCGGGTGTCTGTTCGGTTTTCGTCTGGCCGTTAATCACCCCGGCAAAAATCTTAACCGCCGGCTCTTCCGGCATCAGCGTCAGGGCGGTCTGGATGGACTCCTGAGCCTGTGACATCTTGCCGTCCTGCCAATAGAAATATGCCATCAGAAAAGCCAGCTCACCGCTGTTGCTTCGTTTTTGCCACTCCGACACTTCCAGCAGACGGTTTTCATAGACATCCCGGTCCGCCGTCAGCATCGACAGGTCAATTTTCCGCTCGGCCAGTTTTGGATTCAACGTAATCGCACGCCCCAGGTAATACGCACTGCTCATAAATTCCCCGGCATTAAACAGCGCCCAGGATTGTCCGGCATAGACCAGTCCGTTGTCCGGCTGCCAGATTGCCGCCATGGAAAAACTGTCGGCAGCCTTATAATACTTGCCCTGTTTTATCATCTGCATGCCGGTATCAATATAGTTTTCTGCTTTGGCCTGAGCCAGATTGGCAAAGGTCTTATGCTCTTTCAAAAGCCCCGAACCATCCAGTTTGGCCTGCTCCGGCTCTGCAGCACCCTTGCCGGCATCCTGTTTGGATTCAGTCTTATCCGTATCCTCTTTTTTGATCTGCTCAGCCTCTTGCTGCTCTTTTTTCAGCTCTTCCAAAATCTGATCGCGAATCGTCAGATAGCGATTCTCATTCAGTTCCTGACCCGGCTGCGGCTTGTCCCGCTGCATCTCCTTCTGCAATGCTGCCAGTTCCGGATCCAGTTTCCTGCTGGCTTCCTCCGCCATCAGGTTCAAATCACCGGTGATTTTTGTCTTGTCGTCCAGCATCCCTTTTCTCATCTGCTGCTTTAGAACCACCGACAAATCATTCTGCCTCGATGAAATCGGACGAGGCTGCAGGCTGAACGGCGTATTATTCGTCTGAGGCAGATTAGCCGGCGTGTAAGGATTCACCATGGATCTGCCGCTGGCCTGCTGACGAACCTGCGTTCCCACAGCCAGGCGGGGATCATAATACGGCTGATAACTGCCTGTTATCGCCGAGCGGGGGCTCGCGGAACGGCGAAGAAAATCATCAACCGACGAACTGGATGACCCCTGAACGTAGTAGGACGAACTGTACGGTACAGAACCCCGAAAGTGCCGACCGCCCCCGACATTGCCCGTCACCACATCATTGCTCGAATAATTGGTTGAGGAGCGGGGATTGGGAATCAGACTGTTTCGACCTGCACTGGGAACACTGGTCGCTGACCCTCCCGGAGGGCGGGTTGCCGGATTATCCACCGCAGCAGCGATCACACCGCTTATTGCCAGTAGGACGAATATCGTATAACTCCGTTTCATGATACACCTCCAATCCGCATACATGCGTATTGATTATTGTTCAACGTGGTTTCAAAGACTCAGGGCGTTGAATACCTGGGCTTATCCGCCCACTTCAATTTGGATGCCAGCGTGTCCCATTGCGTCCGCATCGGATTGTTGACAACCAGAAACTTGCCTTCGTTTTTCTCAACCACAATCGTGTCATTCGCAACCAGCCGATGCTGTACATGGCCATCCATCAGCAGGGTCGTATTATCATTGACTTTCACCGGGCGAATCTCAACCCGACTGGCAGCATCAATCACAATAGGCCGGAAACTCAGCGAATGCGGACATACCGGCGTCAATACAATCGCCGACAGATTCGCCGCCAGAATCGGACCGCCCGCAGAGGTATTATAGGCGGTCGAACCCGTCGGCGTTGAAAGAATCATTCCATCACCGATGCAGCTTACCAGTGCCTGCCCATCCACTTCCACCTTCAGCTCAATCATATTGAATGGAGCCCCTGCGCTGAACACCACATCGTTCACTGCTTTTCCGGTGGAAATGCTGTGTTTATCGCGGAACAAACTGTATCGCAATACCATCCGCTTTTCAATCAATGACTTATCACTAATAATACGTTCAAACTGACGTTCCAGTTCCTTGACACTGAATTCAGCCAGAAACCCCAGCTTGCCCACATTCACACCAATAACCGGCACTTCGCTCTCACACAATAGCCTCGCCGCACCAAGAATCGTCCCATCCCCGCCAAATACTACCGCAAAGTCTGCTTGATGCAGATTTTCTAACGGATACCCTGCCTCCAGACAATTTGCAAGTACCTCGGCTTTGCCGGCAGCAAACGCCAGAAATTGTTCCAGCGCCTCAGCCGCCTGAGGCCTCTTAGGGTCCGCAAATACAATCAGTCTTGGTCTGGTCATCCGCTTATCAGCTAAATAGAGATATTTTTAATACTGTTTTTCCCGGCCATTTAAGCCAGAGATAACATATCCGGAAAAAAAGCTTGTCCTCTTATTTCGGCCAGATTTTCATCGTAATTCGGCCCTTTTTCACCGGATTACTGAATCGCACCGCAATCCGCAGCGGTGAGCCTTTGGTCGATTTGATAATTTCATCCGCGATTTCAACACTGGAACCTTCGGCCGCTATCGAGACACAAACCGTCTGGTCGCCGGTTGTTATCTCAAGCGTATCCGGTCCTGTTTTCTTATAGGTCCCGTAGCTGATCAGGGCCGTCTCAAACGCTTTGCTTTCCGAAAATGCAATATCGTCACGCACCTCCAGCCAGCCGGTCCCTTCACGCGAAAACGTAAAT
>JAFGQP010000223.1 GCA_016935635.1 Sedimentisphaerales bacterium | reverse complement strand
TTTTTTATCTAATTATTAGAAATAATTATAATAAGAATTATTTATGGTGCTCTAAAAACCATGCATATAGCTCTGGATTATCGTAGGTTGCGGTCCAGGAATCATGGTCTGCCTCAGGGTACACCGTGAATTTGACATTCTTGTTTCCGCCCTGCTGGTAAGCCCTGACCATATCTTCAGAGCGGCTCAGGGGCACAACACTGTCTTTGGCACCATGAAATACCCAGATTGGCAGTGAGCCGGCATTATGGCGAGCCATTATAACATCCCCACCCCCGCAAATTGGGGCGGCAGCGGCAAATTTGTTGGGATATTTTGCAATCAGCGTCCAGGTTCCGAAGCCGCCCATACTCAGGCCGGTTACATAAAGCCGGCTCGTATCGACACTGTACTTTTCGCACACATCATCGACCAAAACAATCAAGTCCTCCGCCAGATTCGGCCACCAGTTGTCTTTGGGGCACTGCGGCGAGACAACGATAAAGTCAAATTCCTTGCCCTGTGCAGCCAGCCTGGAAGGGCCATGAGCTTTGAGCTGATTGAGGTCGCTGCCGCGTTCGCCGGCACCATGCAAAAACAGAATCAGTGGCCATTTTTTGTCTACTTTGCCGTAATCCTTAGGCAGATACAGCAGATAATTCATCGTCACATCCCGAGACACAGCCTTGGTCAACGTCTGGGGATGCTGGCCGGGTTGAATAGAGGATTGTGCTGTTTTTGGGGAACAGCCCGCAAGAGTAACGATACCTGCTGTCATGCTCACGATCATTGTCCTTAACATAAAATGGTCTCCTATGAATGTCCTGTAGCCTTCATAACGGTATTAGATGTATATCATCTTCTTTGTCATGCCGCCGTCAACAATAAAATTCTGTCCAGTGATAAATTCGCTCTGCACCGAACACAAGTGCAGGACCATAGCGGCAATATCGTCCGGCCTGCCGACGCGCCCTGCCGGGTGCTGGCTGTGGTCGGCCTTGGTCAGGGGCGGGAAAGCGGGCTTTTCAGTATAGCTGCGCGTGTCAATCCAGCCGGGGCTGATGCAATTGACCCGAATCGCAGGCCCGAGGCTGACCGCCAGGGCATGGGTCAGGCCGACGATTCCCGCCTTGGATGCCGTATAGGCCTCGGTATTGGCTTCCGACATCACCGCACGGGTCGAAGCTATATTGATAATGACACCCTTGTTTTTGCAAAGATATCTGGCTGCATATTTGGCACACAGAAACACGCCGGAAAGATTGGTATTGATGACATTTTTCCAAGAAGCGTAAGTCAGCTTTTCGATGGGTTTGTTGTCCGCAATGGCAGCATTATTGACCAGATAATCGATTTGTCTGACCCGTTTGATTGTTTGCTGGATCATATACCGCACGGACTGCTCATTTGAAACATCAGTTTGGATGAAAACAGATTCCGGGCCAAGGAGTTTTTGTGCCCTTTTTCCCAATACAGGATTTTTTTCGGCAATAACAACTCGTACTCCAACGGCAATAAAATATCGAGCAACACATAAACCAATTCCCTGACCGGAACCTGTGACAATCGCAACGGGACTTTTTACAATTTTCTTTTTCATAGCATCCATCCTTTCGCCACATGGCCTGGATTTTGTCGTGCAGCAGGCTCAGGCAATCACGCCTGTACGATAATTCCGCATTTCCTGATTATATTGTCGGGCCTTGCCGTCAAGAACCTGGTCCAATCTGGCCCAGAAAGCAGCAGAGTAATTTTTATGCTCGGTATGCACCAGTTCATGCAGAAGAATGTAATCCTGCAAGTGTGCCGGCAGCATCAGCAGATGAATATTGAGGTTGATGTTATTCTGTGAGGAACAACTACCCCAGCGGGTTTTCTGATTGCGAAAGGTGGCCCTGCGATAACGAAAACCGTGCCGGTCAGCTAATTCTTCAAGTCGTTGGAATAATCGGTCCTGGCCGTCCATCAATTCCTGAGCGGAAAACGAGGCCGCCTGCGGATTCTGATTGATTCGATCAAATTTGCTCAAGACTTTCTGAATCCAGGACTGCCTGGAGCGAACATAGTTTTCGGCATACCCGGCAGGACAAAGCCACGGCACCGTTACTGTGACCGTTTTATCGGGTCGAACGGTGATACGCAAATTCTTCACCCCGTGTTTACGAACAAATTGAATATGGCCGCCGGATAACCCCAGCGAATCGGCCGTCAGCGTCATAGGTATTCCAATCCCAGAAAATGAGTCTATTCACTGCATATTGCTGCGCAGAATATAGCCGAGTTTGAGTCGTTTGAAAAGAGTCAACTTGGGCGCATAAAAAAAGCCTGCGAATCCCTCCGGCAGCAATCGCAGGCATCTATCACCCTCCAGGCTCCAAACCAGTTCTGATTGGAGTATAAGTCATATTATGCAAAAAACTGAAGGCTGTTTCAATCGGGATTATTCCCTATTTTTACATAAAAGATTTCCGAGTCAAATCCAACCAGAACATGATGTGACAAGTCGCCTTTATACTCATCCCCCGCCTCAAAGATGGTCATAAGTCCATATTTTTTCAACAGATATCTTTATTGTTATCCCGATTGTCCGGAAAGCATCGGTCCATAAGCGCCTGCCGCAACCTGAACATCCAGATTTTTGCCATCCAGAACCTCAATCGCCAGGAATTGCCCAGCAGGGATTTGGCCTTGTGAAGGACTTGGAAGGCTCGCTGATAATTTTTTTGGCGTGAGTGAATCAGGGCCGCTCCCAGATATGCGGACAATACACGAACATCGACCCCAATGGCATGTTCCAGAAACTGCAGACAGCCTTCCAGGTCGCGTCGATTCATGAGGATAGCTGAGATGCCGAAATAGGCCTTGCCCTGTTCGGAATTGGAATCCAGCACCCGCAGAAAACAAGGCAATGCATCGTTGTACTCACCCAGCCGAATCAGCATCTGTCCAATCGACAGCATGACCTGTTCATCGTCGCAGGCCAGTTTGATCTCCTCCCGGAGCAGCTCGGTGACCCCTTCAGGCTGGTTTTGCCACAACAGGATTTGTGCCATGCGAAACCGCGGCCCGGCCAATTGCGTTTCAGTCGTTTTGGCCTTGCCGTACCAGGCCATCGCCTCGCTGAGATTTTCCTCGAGACGGCAAATCTCTCCCAGATAAAACATCGCGTGGGCAAATTCGGGCCGAAGCTCCAGAATCCAGCGAAATTTTTCAGCCGCCGGATTGATCTGCCCCTGTTCCAGTAAAAAGACCCCGTAGTCGGCCAGCACATCGATATGGCCCGGATTGCGGCGCAGTTCACGCAGAAAATAATCTCGAGCCTTGTTGATTTGACCGTCCGCCCAGCAGGCCTGGGCGATACGATAATGAATCTGCGGATGGGTCGGTTCCAGTTCAGCGGTTTTTTCCCAGCACCAGATGGCCCGCACATAATTGCCACGGGAAAACAGCGAATTACCGATGTTATAAAAACAAATAGGGCATTCCGGATTGATTTGCTGCGCCAGATAAAACATCTGCTCAGCCTTATCATGCTGCTCCATTTCAGTGTAGGCGATAATCCGGTTGCAGTAAGCCGGTTCGTAAGACGGATCAAGTGTTTCAATTTTTTCAAAAGTCGACAAGGCCAGGTCATACTGCACCGTGCGGGTATAATCCACAGCCAGACAGTTGAGAATCTCCGTATCATTGGGGGCCAGTTCGAGGGCCTGCAGATAACAGGCAATCGCGTCTTCATACCGATCCATTGCATCCAGAGTCAGTCCGCGATTAAAATGCCACGCCACGCAGCCGGGGTTCATCGTCACGGCTTCGTTGAGCTTTTCGAGGGCCTCCTGCATCTGCCCGGATTCATAGAATTCGTAGGCCTCAGCAACCCGCTGTTCGGCCTGTTCCCAGCCGTTCAAGCTGCTGTCGTCTTCATAATAAGATGATTCTGCCATATTATGTCCGCTTTTCTGACACGCGTTTGGGTTTTCTTAACTATTGTCGTATCCGCAAGTTGTATCGGCCCGCTGCCGCCCCTGCTTAGCCGGCAGCCCGAATTCTGTCGTCAAAAAAGATTTAAAAAAACTTTTTGCTGGCATCAAAGGGCTTAAGCCCTTACAATTGCAGAGCTTAAGAGATACCCGGAAAAATCCCTGTTCGGCGAAATGGACTTTTTTTTACAGGCCGCCCAACGGGGTCCTATAATGCAGAATAAACGTCAGGATGAGTAAACAATACAATACCCTTACGGAGCCAGCTTTATGGTAAAGGAAATTAAAGGTCAGCTCGTTGCCGGCAAGCACAATTTCGGCATCGTAGTCAGCCGGTTCAATGAGTTTATTACCAGCAAACTGCTCGGCGGCGCAATTGATTGCCTCCAGCGGCACGGCGCTGCCGATGAACAGATCACCGTGGCCTGGGTGCCCGGAACGATTGAGATTACCCTGGCTGCCAAAAGAATGGCACAAAGCGGTAATTATTCAGCCATCCTGTGCCTGGGTGCCGTCATCCGCGGCCAGACCAGCCATTATGACTATGTCTGCCAGCAGATTTCGCGCGGCGTGGCCACGGTCAACTACGATACCGGCGTGCCCACCATCTTCGGCGTTCTGACCTGCGAAACGATTGAACAGGCCATCGAACGGGCCGGCACCAAACAGGGCAATGCCGGCGCCAGTGCCGCACTGGCCGCCATCGAAATGGCCGATGTCATCACAAAACTGTAATCCCTGACGGAATGGAGTCGCAACCATGTATTCGAAGTCTGTGTTGATCTTCTGTACATTGTGTCTGATTGCCGTGATGCATGCCGGCTGTCTTGCCGCATCGGATACAACTGCTCAAAAGCCGGTGTATCTGTTCAGTTATTTTGTCGATAATGGACAGGACGGACTGCACCTGGCCTACAGCCTTGACGGCCTTGAATGGAAAGCCCTCAATCAGGGCAAGTCGTATTTGAAGCCTGCCGTCGGCAAGGACAAACTGATGCGAGACCCGTGCATCCTGCGCGGTCCCGATGGTCTGTTTCACATGGTCTGGACGGTAAGCTGGAAGGAAAAAGGCATCGGCTACGCCAACTCCAAAGACCTGATTACCTGGTCCGAACAACAGTATATCCCTGTCATGGAGCATGAACCGACGGCCCAGAACTGCTGGGCGCCGGAATTGATCTACGACCCGCAGGCCAAACAATACCTGATTTTCTGGGCCACGACCATCCCGGGACGTTTCCCGGAAACCGAAAAAGGCGGCGACAACAATCACCGCATCTATTATGTGACCACCCGCGATTTCAAAACTTACAGCGAAACCCGGCTGCTCATTGAGCCGGGCTTCAATATAATCGACTCCACCATCATCCAGGCTCGCGGCAAGTGGGTGATGTTCCTGAAAAATGAAACCCGAAATCCGGCGGAAAAGAACATCCGCATCAGCACCGCTGACCGGCCGGAAGGTCCCTGGAGTCCGGCGTCCGATGCCATCACCGGCAAATACTGGGCCGAAGGCCCCACCGCGGTCCAAATCGGCCAATGGTGGTACCTGTACTTTGATAAATACACCGAACATAAATACGGTGCACTGCGGTCCAAAGACCTCAAGGACTGGGAAGACATTTCTTCCCAGCTTCGTTACCCCAGAGGACTGCGACACGGGACGGTCTTTGCCGTCGAACCAGAGATACTCAAGACCCTCCTGGCGCATGAAAACACCCAATAATCACTCTCATCTCGGCGAAACCAAACAGGATCGGCGCACGCTGGCACGGGAGCTTGCCATGCAGGCGCTGTGCCAACTGGATGTGCAGGGACAGGATCTCCTGCCCTGGCTGGGACGATTTTTCCGCGAACAAACCAGCGACTCAATGACTATTCAGCTTGCTGAACAATGGACACAGGGCGCCTGGCAGAATATCGATGACTGCGATGATAAAATCGCACAGGCCGCAGCCAAATGGAAATTGTCGCGAATGTCGCAGGTGGACCGAAGCATTCTCCGCCTGTCGGTCTATCAGCTCCAGTTTTGCCCCGATATTCCGGGCAAAGTCGTAGTCAATGAGGCCATCGAGCTGGCGAAAAAATACAGCACCGAACAATCCCCGCGTTTTGTCAACGGGGTGCTGGACTCTATCCTGAAACTGCTTCGGCCGGGACAGACCAACCCCGTTGCCGGCCAGCCTTCGTAAATCGCAGACCTTAATTATCCGGAAAGACACTGTGAGGAAAATAGCAGTTCTCAATCAAAAAGGCGGCGTCGGAAAAACAACAACCGTCGTCAACATCGCAGCCGCTATGGCGGCACACGGTTTTCGCGTTCTTGTGATAGACCTGGACCCGCAGGCCCACCTGACCATCCACCTGGGCGTTGACGCCGAACAGCCCGGCTGCGGAGCCTATCAAATCCTGTCCGGCCAGGCCGGGGTTCACGATGCCGCCGTCAAAGTGCGGTCCAATCTCTGGATTCTGGGTGCCGGTATCGAGCTGGTCGGAGCCGAAACCGAACTGGTCAATGAAGTCGGACGCGAAATTATCTTACGCCAGGCCATTGCCCAGGTCGAAAATGATTTTGATTATATGATTATCGACTGTCCCCCGTCGCTGGGCTTATTGACGCTCAACGCCCTGGCGGCTTCCGAGGAAGTAATTATCCCCGTCCAGCCGCATTTCCTTGCCCTGCAGGGCTTCAGCCGCCTGCTGCAGACCATCGCACTCGTCAACAACCGCATCAATCCCGCCTTGCACGTTACGGCGATTCTGATGTGCATGTTTGACGCCCGCACCAGCCTGTCGGCCGAAGTGCGGCAGGACATCGAAAAATTCCTGACCGGCTCCCGCAACCAGAACAGCCCCTGGGCCGGCGCCCAGATCGTTCCGGTACATATCCGCCGCAATATCAAACTGGCCGAGGCACCCAGCTACGGCAAGAGCATCTTCGAATATGAACCGTCCTGCCACGGAGCAGCGGATTATCTGGCGGTGGCGGAGTTTGTGCACACGGGAAAAATTGAAGGCAACTTTGACATTCAACTCGATACTGCCAGCGAACCTGCGGTGGAAGCGGCCGAAGCTCAACCTGCCTCAGACACAACCGTCCCCACAGCACCTGCTGATAATGTGCCTGTGGAAACGCCCGCTCCGTCAGAGACTTCACCTGATGTGGAAAATACAGTCGTGGAAACGGCTTACAGCAACTCGCCTGCATCGCCGGATACTCAGGAAGGGAAATAAAAAAGGCTGCTTCGTGGATGAAAGAGGAAGCAACCTTTATTCGGTAAAGGCTTTCTGCGAAGCCTTTAATTTACAACTGCATTACAACATAATAGTTTAAAACACAATTGTCAATCTTTTTTTTCATTCCGCTTGTTTTTTTACAGGCTATCGTGTCAAGACCCAGGGATCTTCAAGCTGTTCTACGATGTAACGCAAAAACCCGGCGGCATAAAATTCATCAATAATCTGACCGTCATAGGCCAGGGATACATCCATCATTTTTCGGACGCGCATTTCGTCATCCTTGAGCACAAGGGCATCTTCAATCATGCCAATAGAGACAATTGCTGTCGCCGACGGCGGAGCAATCGCATAAAACTGGTGCACGCCAAACATGCCCAGACCGGTCAAAACGACATTAGCCCCGTCAAAGTCATCCGGCGTCAGCTTATTGGAGCGGGCTTTGGCCAGCAGCATTTCGCTTTCGGCGGCGACTTCAATCAGGCTTTTGGAGCCCATATCGTGCAATACCGGCACCACCAGCCCCTGCGGTGCCGCTACGGCAAATCCAACCCCGACCGTAGGGCTGACCACCAGGCTGTCGCGTGTGTCATTGAACGTTGCGGCAAGAAATAAATATTTTTTCACCGCACGGGCCATCGCCAGGATAAAAAAATCGTTGGTGGTGGCACGGACACGGGCCTTGCGGCAGTACTCCCGCCGCATCGCAGTCAATTCCGTCAGGTCCGCCTGGATTGTCATATAGCCGTTGGCCTTGGTCTGCTTGGACTGGTGCATCAGCCGGCCAATCAGCTTCTGAATCCGCGTCAGCGGTACAATGTTCGCATTCATGGTTTCCATAGTCGCCATTTTAATCAAAGATTCCCTAGTTGCAAGAATAAACCCCTTGCCCCGCCGCACGAGCTTCGTATAATGGTATCCATGCAAGGATGTGACAAACCCGTTATAACGAAATGAAGGGATAGTGTGTATGAAAAAAACCGTACTCGTTACCAGTCTTCTGGGCGGCCTGATGCTGATGACCGGCTGCAGCCGCATGATGGATTCCACCAAAGAAGCCTTCGGTGCACAAAAAAAGGATATTCTGGTCAGCCGGGTACAGTCCGCCCGGGACGCCCAGATGGATGCCAAGGAACAGTTTGCCACCGCACTCGATGAATTCCGGAGTGTGGTAGGATACAAAGGCACTCTTCTGGATGAAAAATATAAAACGCTCAAATCCCAGTATGACAAATGCGAATCGCGGACCCGAACCGTCGAAAGCCGCATCGAAGATGTACGCCGAGTCGCCAAGGGTCTGTTCCGTGAATGGGAAGACGAGCTGGACGAGTATTCCAGCCCCGCCCTTCGCAAATCCAGCGAAACCAAACTCGAAACCACCCGCGTAAAATGTGATACCATGATCGGAGCCATGGAGAAGGCCCGCGATAAAATCTATCCGGTTTTAGCCTCTTTTAAAGATCAGGTCCTGTTTATTAAGCACAACCTCAACGCCCAGGCTATTGCCTCACTGGAAGGGGAACTGGGCATCATCGAAAAAGAAATCTCGCTGCTGATTCGGGAAATGGAAAATTCCATGGCCGAAGCCGACACCTTTATTCGCCAGATGCAGATTCTGGAAGAATAACCGCAGCGCCATCGGGTTTCAGCAGAGATGTAACTCGGCAGGGAATTTGTATGTCTATATAAACCACTTTAAGCATCCGAATTGACTGGTTTCTGGTTTTTGCAGTTTCATCTAACACATTAAATTGACAAGGTGAGGATGAGCGTATGAATAAATGCCGAATTGCATTGCTGTTCGCATCGTTGTGTTGTTGTATGCCGATAACCAGGACCCAGGGGGAATCTTCTCCGCTGCCAATCGAAACTAAAACCTCCGATTCCGGCGGCTGGCTATTGTGGAGTATCCTGTCGCCGCAGGTCAAAATCGGCATCCCGGATGCGGTGCCGCAAATTCCTGACAACAAGGATCTCCAGCCGCCTTTTTCCTTCACACTGGATGGCAAACCCTCACAGGAATTACTCAAAACCTGGACATTCAGCCTCATCCACAGCAAATTAGACGAAAACCGCACTTCACACACGCTCATCTGGCACAATCCCGACAACGGCCTTGAACTCCGCTGGGAAGTCCTCGAATACAGCGATTTCAAGACCATCGAATGGACCGTCTATCTGAAAAACACCGGCAAAGCCGATACCGCCATCATTGAAAATCTCAAGGCCATCGATACCCGTTTTACCTGTGTCAAAGACAAACCCTATCAACTGCGCCACTGGAATGGCACCCGTGTGAATGCCGAGGACTTTGCCCCGCAGATCGCCGGGATTGAACCCGGAAAAGAGCTGACCTTCGCTCCGTCCGGCGGCCGGGCCACCGGCGGATGCTGGCCCTATTACAATATCGATGGCGGCGAGGAGGGGATGATTGTCGTGGTAAGCTGGGCGGGCCGCTGGTTTGCAAAGTACCACAGAGATGCCGGCAGCACCCTGGCACTGACGGCCGGACAGGACAGAACCCATTTCAAATTACTGCCCGGCGAAACCGTCCGCACGCCAATGATCGTCCTTCAATTCTGGAAAGGCGGCAACTGGATCGATGCACAGAATCGCTGGCGCCAGTGGATGATTCGCTATAATATTCCGCGGCCCGGCGGCAAAGATTTATCGCTGCCGTTGTTTGCCGCCTGCAGCTCCCACCAGTTTGCCGAGATGACCAAAGCCAACGAACAGAATCAAAAAGAATTCATCGACAGCTATCTGAAAAAAGGACTTAAAATTAATTACTGGTGGATGGACGCCGGCTGGTATGTGGGAGCCGCCGAAAAAGGCTGGCCGTGGACCGGAACCTGGGAAGTGGACCGCAGCCCCAATCGCTTCCCCAACGGCCTGCGGGCAATCAGCGACTATGCCCACAGCAAAAAAGTCAAGACCATCGTGTGGTTTGAGCCGGAACGTGTCGCCGCGGGAACCTGGCTGGCCGCCGAACATCCCGACTGGATTCTGGGCGGCTCCGCCGGCGGACTGCTGAATCTGGGCAATCCCGATGCGTGGAACTGGCTGGTCAACCACATCGATAAAATCATTACCGACGAAGAAATTGACTTGTATCGCCAGGACTACAACATCGATCCGTTGGAATACTGGCAGAAAAACGACCCCGCAGACCGACAGGGCATCACCGAGAACAAATACGTCATGGGCTATCTGGCCTACTGGGACCAGCTGCTTAGACGACATCCGGGCATGCTGATTGACTCCTGTGCCTCCGGCGGACATCGCAATGACCTGGAGACAATGCGCCGAGCCGTCCCCCTGCTGCGAAGCGATTACCTGTTTGAACCAGTCGGTCAGCAGGCCCACACCTATGGCCTGTCCTTCTGGCTGCCCGTCCATGGAACCGCATACAATCCGTCCAACACACAGGGCTGGGGCTGGGGAACCGGACAGGGTCATCTGGCGTACGGCCCGTATATCCGCCGCAGCAATATGTGCCCGGCCAATATCGGCTGTTTTGATTTCAGGGCCGCAGTGGACGACGCTGTGATTATGGCACTGTATCAGGAATGGCTGGACGTCGCTCCCAATTATTTTGGCGATTATTACCCGCTGACCGATTATACATTATCCCAGAAAGACTGGATCGCATGGCAATTCAATCGCCCCGATTCCAAAAAAGGCTTTGTGCAGGCGTTTCGCCATGAACAGAACATTCACCCCTCGGCCCAGCTCAGGCTCTTTGGTCTCAAGCCCGACAAGACCTATCTGCTCAATGATTACAACACAAAAACACAGAGCCGTATGGCAGGCATACAACTCATGGAAGAAGGATTGGTTATCGAACTGAAGAATAAATCCGATGCAACTACCATCGGGTATCGTGAAGAATAAACCCGAACCATAAAATGAAGCTGCTGTCAGTACGACAGCAGCCTGGTTTGTTTTCTCTCAATCCGGCAGGATCGCCCCACCGATTACATTTCGCCTAAGATACAAACTGAATCGCCAGGCCAATACTGCCATTACGCAGCATTTCAGCCCGATCGACCCGCAGAATCTTACCCATCTTAATGCGGGCATACTGCCCTTTTTGACGAGCCAGCGACATCGTGCGGGGAAAATTCACCTCGACCTCGTGTCCCGGACGCACGGGTGTGGTCATCGGCACACTGATATAAGCTCCTCCTTTGCTGACATTCACGCTTCTACCCGTAAAAAACCGGTTTGCCTCCGGAAGCCAGATACTCACAGGCCATGATAAATCCGACCTGACATCTCGTCTTTGTTCAATCAGTGTACTTTCCATAGTACGGTCTCCGTTAAAATAGCAAATACATTACAACCTATGAGAAGTATCGGCAAAGTAAATATGGATAATTTAGATAAATTAGAAAATATTAAAAATAAATTATTCAAAAGTAATATCTGAATGGAAATGAAACCAAATTCTGTTTTATCGGACCTTACACATGGCCTATGTCTTCATGGAATCCATCTGGATAAAGGCAATAGGGACAAAGATGAAAATAGGTGCCCAGGCCCAAAACTCCGGCCGGAGATTGAAAAACAGCTCCGTCGCAAACATCTTACAGATAAAAGTCACCACAAAACAGCTTGTAGAGGTGACAAAACTGACCAAAATAGCAGTTTTCATATCCCGCGGATCCCGGCAAACCAGCACCGGCAGCGCCACCAGCAGCATCACCAGATTTAAAATCGGATCGGTAATCCGGGTATGTTTCTGCAAAAACAGCTCCGCCAGGTCGCTTTGCCGCGTCCCCTGGCTGCGGGCCAGCTGCATCAGTTGTGCCGAGCTGAGCAGCGATTTATACCCTTCCTGACGCCGCATGGGAATCTGCTGCGGGGTTAAGTCGCTGGCAAAAAAGTCCACCGGCGAAACCTGCCGCGAAGGAGCCGCCGTCGTCGATGAATCCGAAATTAAAAGCAGCTCTCCGCCGGTTAATATCCATCCCTTACGCTGCCTGTCATAAACGGCCTTCTGAGCCTTGATGCGCCCTGTCACCATCATCTGGTCGCTGCGTTCCAGGCGTTTTCGAACAATAATAAATGGATGATCGATAGATTGCGTTTTCTCATCATACTGCGAGGTGTTGATTAAATTGCCATGGGAATCCGAGGCAAACCACAAATCATAATGTTTGGTGCCGGGCAGTTCATCATGACTGCGAATAAGCTGACCGATCATATTCGGAATCGCCAGTTCCTGCACGAGAACCTGCAAACCCATTAAAATTGCAGCAATCCCGATAATGGGCGCAATGAACCGTTTCAAACTCACCCCCGAAGCCATCACCGCAATCAATTCGCTGTTTTTGGTCATACGCGCCAGCGAAAAAACCGCGGCAATCACGGTTATAACCCCGGCCATATCCCGAAACCACAGCAATATCCGGGCACCGTAAAAGGTCATAATGTTGTATAACATAGTCCCGGCGCCGACATCAGCATTTTCCGCAAATTCATCCAGATTGATGAACAAATCCATCGCCACAATCATGCCGATCAGGACGCAAAAGGCAATCGCGTATCCAATCAGGAATTGTGTGAGAACATATCGATCCAGTATCTTCATCAGCGTACCTCTACGTTTTGAGCAGTCGGCGATACAGATATACCGTCAGCAGGGTCAGAATCACCAGTCCCAGCCACATTACCGTGACCCCCATCATCGCCGTCGTGGATGGATTCTTGGTGATTTGCTTGCCCGACATGATAAACACCACCAGAAGTCCGCCGGGAACGGCACTGGCCCCAAAAGCACTTAATAAATGCCCGCCGCGATAATACACCCCCAGCGCAATGCCCGTCAGAATCAGTGACACGCACCCCAGGCCCATCACCAGCCGCGAATGCAGTTCGGCATCGATTTCGTCATTGACCTCCGCCAGTTCTACCTGCAGCTGCCTGACTCGCTCACGAAGCTGCTCACTGGGATTGATCAGAGAGCTATCGATAGTTCCAACCTCGTTCAGTAAATTGAGAATGGATTTGGACTCCAGTTTATCCTGCACGGCTGTGGGGATTTCCACATTATTAATAAATTTCCGCAGAGCAAATCCTTTGACCCCATCTCCGCGATCCCATGAGGGATTTTCCAAATCCAGCTCCAGACGCGGGATGGACTGATTCACATCCAGCCGGCAGAAACCCCGCTGGCTTTGCCGGGTGATTTTCTGGTTTTGCACCCGGTCCATTTCGACCAATTGAATCGGCGCCGTCAGTTCGAGAGTCAACTCTTTCTGGCCGAGCTGGCATCCCGCCGCCGTCAGGAAATAATCCCGAAATCCATCCGCATCCTGCAAAAGCACCTGCGGGCTGGAACTGCTGAAGATCTGATTCAGCGTCTGCCCCACCAGTTCCGTCATAAATTGCCAATAGACCTGCATGGCCATTTTATGAATCGGGGTGTGCTTCATCTTGTCTACACGGATGCTTTTGAGCTTGTCGAGTTTATAAAACTTGATATCGTCGGCCAGCAGTGAATCGAACTGCCGCTCGACGCTGGTATTGCCGATTTCGACCGATGAAAAATCATCCACACGAACAGCATTGAGAGCAACGATACGAACCTTATTGAAATCCGAATGTGTTTCAATCTCAACTTTGGCCGACTGAGCCAGGACCATACGCTGGATATCCGAATCTTTGGTATCCAGGATAATTACCCCCTCCAGCAGCTTCCGCTGGGGATCGGCCTTTTCCGCATACACCTTGTACGTGGATTTGGGCAGGGTATAAAAGCCCTTGCGCTGCAGGTTGCGAAACAAAATCTGTTCGGCATTGGCCTTAACGCTTTTTTCGCTGCGCTGAATGAAGGCCGGAGCCACATGGAAACTCAGAATCAGGTTGGCAATGGCCACCAGAATCGCAAGACTCAGCCCCGGATACACCAGGGTCCACAGGCTGATCCCGCTGGCCCGGCACGCATCCAGCTCCCGGTCGGCGGCAAACCGCCCATACACCATCGAGGCCGCAAACAGCGCACTCATCGGCAGCACAAACGTCAGCGTAATCGGCATCAGGTACCCCAGCAGATGCACAATCTCTTCGGGGCTGACACCGAAATCCTGAATCGGCTTGAGCAGAAAGCCCAGACTCAGAATCAAGGTCATCGCCACCGTCGCCAGGAGGAAGACCCGGAATAATTCCTTAAAAATATAGCGGTGAAGCGTAAATATCATGTCTGCACCCGGATAACAGGATTTTAAAATCCAAAATATAGATTAATTAGATTAAGGTGTTTATTGTGGCATAAAAGCTTATTATTTCAATCAAATTCCGTCTTATCGCCTATTTTAACCCACCCACCGGCACACCTGACTGACCGCGATGCCCAGAAATGTCCCCAGAATGTTGCCCCCAACTGCCAGCATCAGGCCTACCGGGGCTAATTCCGGATGGTAAATCCCCGCAACGACGGGTGCCGAAGCCGGCCCGCCGACATTCGCCTGACTGGCCGTCGCAAGCAGGGCCATCGGGGCATGAAACAGCCGGACCGCAATAAATAGACATATCCCATGAATAATAAGCATTGTTGCCCCCACCATTAAAAACACTGGCACCGACCTGACTAATCCAAGGTGTGTTTTTGCACCAATCGAAGCCAAAACCAGATACAGCAACGCAAATCCAACCGTATTGGAGCCGAGGGACTCCAGTTTTCGTGCCGGGGTAAAGGATAGAACTACTCCAATCATAGTCGCCAGGATGACCGCATACGCCGCCGGGCTCAGCACATTCTTGATGGGGGGGATTTTCCCGCTAAGCCATACCGCAGCTCCAGCCCCCGCAATCGCAATCAACACCATCCAGACCAGACTGCCGGCAGTCAACCCTCTTCTGCCGGATGAACTGTCTTTGCCCGCTCTTTGCGTCAGTTCCTGGATCAACTCCGTTCGTGACCGATTCCGCCGGTCAAACCGCTCCTGCAAAGCCGACATCGCAATCAGCATCCCCATCCAGGTATAAGAAAACAGGGTATCGACAATCGTAACCACCCCAAGCAGGGATTCTGGAATCTCCACCGCCTTGCCGACGGCAAGCATATTGGCCGAGCCGCCAATCCACGACCCGCTTAAAGCCCCAATCGCCTTCCACGCCTCCTCCGGCAGCCACGACCGAAACAGCACCGAAGCCGCAATCGCCCCGATCATTATCCCACAGGTCGCAGCCGCCATGACGCGCAGCGCCATCGGCCCCAGCCGCAGAATCCCACGGATATCCGCCGACAACAGCAGCAACACCAGTGCCGCCGGCAGTATCCATTTGCCAATCCAGCCATACGCCGGATTGGCCGAAGGCAGCAGACCCGCCGTCGTCACCAGCATCGGCAGAAAATAAATCCAGAACATTGAAGGCAGGTATTTAAAAAGCTTTTTGCCAATCGGTCGCTGAGCCAGGGTCAACACCACCCCTTCTATCAGCAGCAGCACCGCCACGCAATACATCGGATGCGAAGTCATCGTTTCCCGCCGAGATGATAGACACAGCCATCGACACCAATGCCCCCAAATGCATCACGCCGACGCAGAAAATGCACCGAATCCAAATCAATATAATCGAAGCCGCCGGTCCCCGCCGCAAAGCATATCGCCGCTGACAGCCCCACCATCGTCTCGGTCATGCAGCCCAGCATCAGCTT
>JAFGQP010000222.1 GCA_016935635.1 Sedimentisphaerales bacterium | reverse complement strand
GTAGGGGCCGGCCCCCGTGCCTGCCCGGCTTTTCTATTATCTTCAAAATATAATAATACAAGCAGTCTTTCATTCGTCATGAAAATATTTTCATTAAAATCTACGTAGTTCTACTTAGGTGGAAATACGGATATGGAAACAATCAAAAATATCTCCTTCTTTTATTGACAGAAAGAAATACCATAGATAAACTTATTTCAGATTACCCATAAAAACACTTTTATATAATGGAGGCTTTATGAAGCGATTCGTTTCAATTGGTGTAATTAGTTTGATTTCATTGGTTTTCTCCTTGTTGTTTTCTGGATGTTCTGCTGAATATCACTCTCAACAGGCACAAAAAGGACTCCAGGGTGACGAACTAACCGTCGGAACAGTGCAAAAAGAAATTAAGGTCGGAATGTCTGGCGCAGATGTAATAACTGCCATGGGATCACCTAACGTTATAACCACAGATGAACAACGTCGTGAAGTCTGGGTTTATGATAAATTTGCAACAGATGTTGCTGCCTCAAGTGGTGGGTGGACTCTTTTGTTAGTAGGTCAACAATCGGGGGCGGCATCAGCAAGTCAACGAACATTAACCGTTGTCATCAAATTCGACGAAGAGAAGAAGGTTAGGGACTTTGCATATCACACTTCTCGTTTTTAAGGAACCTCTACATGCATAAATTAATCTTAGTTATTCTTGGCTTGCCTTTGTATTTCTGTGGTTGCGGAGGAATACCCAAAGATGCATTAAGTATGAATCCCACAACGCTTAAAGACCGACAACTGCAAACAAGACTATATGATACAAAAGACGAAAAAATGGTCTTGTCAGCATGTGCAGCTCTATTACAAGACATCGGCTTCAATTTAGACGAGAGTGAAACAGAATTGGGTCTTATTGTTTCTTCGAAAGATCGCGGCGCGGTGGATGCCGGTCAAGTTACTGCGGCAATAATGGCTTCAGCGATTTTAGGCACTCCTTGCACTTATGACAAAAAACAAAAAATCCGAGCATCCGTGGTAACTACTCCTTCGCTTAGCAATGAGAATAAAATATCTGTTCGAGTTACATTCCAGAGAGTTGTATGGAATAATTATGGTGAAGTCGTCAAGCTGGAAAGATTAAATGACCCTGTAATGTATGAGGGATTTTTTGAAAAACTCTCTAAAGCTATATTCCTGGAGGCACAAGGCTTATGAAATTGACAATTTTTTTCTCAACTGTACTGATCACGGTAACTGGTATGTTTGGTTGTGCAGACTCGACAAAGGCAGTACTCGAAAGTGAAAATCAAGTTAAATTGCGGAGCATGCAATCCCGCAGATTTGAAACAAATGATAAAGAAAAGGCTTTACGTGTAGCCATGGCTACATTACAAGACTTAGGATTCGTAATTGACAAAGCAGATCTTACTTTAGGCAGCATAAGTGGAACAAAACTGGACCGTTATGCAGTGCGTATTACAACAACAATTCGCCCATACGGAGAAGAGCAAATCATAGTGAGAGCAAACGCTCAATATGACACAAAAGCTATCGAAGTTCCAGAACCTTATCAACAATTTTTTGCTGCCTATGAGAAAGCCATGTTTTTAACCGCTCATAATGTTGATTAATTCTTTTGTCTAAGGAAATCCAAGGCGGGCTTAAAACCCGCCTTTTTTATTCTCCCTCCGTCTCCCGCGGCTTCTTCATCAATCGCTGCAGCTCATCTGGCATCGGGGTCTCAAAGCTCATCGGCCGGCCGTCAACGGGATGCTTAAACGAAATCGACCTGGCATGAAGGGCCAGCCGCCGATGCGCATCCTTGGACATCCCGTATTTGCGATCCCCGACGATCGGACAGCCCTTGTCGGCCAGATGCACGCGAATCTGATTCTTCCGCCCCGTCAGCAGCGTAATTTCCACCAGGCTGAACTGCCCGTTATCTCTGACCACGCGATACGCCGTGTGCGACAGCTTGCCTTTGGACGAATCGTTGGTCGAATACACCTTGAACGCCTTGTTCTCCGCCAGGTACGAGCTGATTGTCCCCGCATCCGGCGTCGGTCGCCCCCAGACCACCGCCATGTACTTTTTCTCCGTCTGCTCCCAGTTGCCCTGCAGCGTCAGTTTGGCATCCTCAGTTTTGGCAAAGATCAGCACCCCCGACGTCCACTGGTCGAGCCGATGCACAATATAGACCCGCCGCGGCGACTTGGGATTGCCCTTGCGGACATAATCGGTCAGCACAGCATACAGCGTCTTGTCCCGGCTGCCCTGGGCCGCCATCGTCAACAGGCCCGCAGGCTTACGTACCACCAGGATCGCTTCGTCTTCATAGAGAATATCCAGCCCGCGCGGCAAGTGTTTTCGACAAGGTTTTTTCTTCGACGGCATGACAGACCTATTTCCGTATTTGTTCCCAGCATAAATTAGCAATGTTGATATAATCACTCGCCGATAGCTGTTCGGGGCGGTGATGCGGGTCCACAAACGCCTCGGCAAAGATTTCATTCCAGCCGTGCACCCTGCCCAGCCTGCCGGCGGCAAATTTCACACAGGCCTTGAGCATCTTGCGCCGATGCCCCATAAACAGTGTGATAATTTCGCGGAACGTATCCATATCATGAATCTGCGCCACTTTCTGCGGGTCGCGAGTATAACTGACCATCGCCGACTCCACCTGCGGACGCGGCCAGAACACCGACGGCGGCAGCTTGCGAAAAATATGCACATGGCCTGTCGCCGACATCAGAATGCTCAGCGTCCCATAGGCATCATGATCGGGCAGCGCCGCCATCCGCTCGGCCACTTCCTTCTGCACCGTCACCACCATCGCATCCGCCGTGACCGGCCCGGTAATCAAATTAGCCATCACCGCCGAACCCGCCCCATAAGGCAGATTGGACACCAGCAGCAGTCGCCCCCCCAGTTCCGCCCGGGCCCTCTGCACCGCCTCCAGAATCTCAAAATAAATCGCATTCTTGTTTTCCAGCACATCGCGATTGAACAGAATCACATTGGCAAACGGCTTCAACTGCGCCGCCACAATCCGGGCCAGCGGCGGATCATACTCCACCGCAATCACCCTGCCGGCACGTTCGGCCAGCGCCTCGGTCATCGAGCCGGTCCCCGGGCCAACTTCCAGCACCACATCCTGCTGATGAATATGCGCCTCGTCCACCAGCAGCCGCATCAGGTTCAGGTCAATCAGAAAATTCTGACCCAGCCGGTGCTTGGGCGTCGTCCCCGCCCCCGCCAGAAGCCGCTCGATATCCTGTTTAGTCTGCATGGCTGTGCCCTTTCTCTTTACCGCACTTGCGGGTACGGGCCATCTCGATGGCGACACGGATGGCCTCTTTCAGACTGCTTTCGCTGGCCACGCCGCGTCCGGCAATATCAAACGCTGTCCCATGCGCCGGCGACGTGCGAATTATTGGAATCCCGATAGTCACATTCACGGCCTTGTCAAACGCCAGCAGCTTGACCGGAATCAGCCCCTGGTCATGATACATCGCCACCACGCCGTCGTATGCCCCGCGCGCCGCCTTCAAAAACAGCGTATCGGCCGCAAACGGCCCATAGCACTCTATCCCCGCCTCCTGTGCCAGCAGAATCGCGGGACTGATGATCCGCTGCTCTTCATCGCCGAACTGGCCGTTCTCGCCGGCATGCGGATTTAATCCGCACACAGCGATCCGCGGCCGGCCTATCCCGAAGAATTCCTTGAGCGCATCATTGAGCAAATCAATCGGCTCGAATACACAGCCGATGGTAAACTTGTTGCGAACATCAAACAACGCTTCATGAATCGTCGCCAAAGCCAGTTTCAGCGGACCTGCCACAAACATCATCGCCTTGCGCTGACTGTAGCAGCGCTCCGCAAGCAATTCCGTATGTCCCGGCCAGCGGGCATCGGCCATGTGCCAGCTTTCCTTGCTGATGGGCGCTGTCACCACCGCATCCAGAATCCCCGCCCGAGCCGCGTCAATTGCATCAATACAGAAGTGCAGCGACGCCTGGCCGCTGACTAAAGACGGCTGATGCAGCCACGGCGGAACCGAATACTCGTCATAATCAGCAATGACCACCTGACGCGGCAAATCACGGATGATTTTCTCGTGCGGAAAACGAAGCCAGTACGGCTCGATTTCCAGTTGGTCTGCCGCATACTCGAGCTGTTCATCCAGCCCGTAGATAATATATTTCGCCTGCCGGCGCAGCAACGGATCAGCCAGGGCCTTAACCACAATCTCAGGCCCGATCCCGCCCGGGTCCCCCATCGTAATGCCGACCACCGGCTCAAATGTCGTGGATTCATCCGCCATCGATGTCTTTCTCTAAAACCCCAGCTCGCGCAGTTTGGATTCGGTCAACCCCTCACGGGCCGGCACGATGCGTTCAAGCTGCTTGCGAATCGCTTTAACCAGAATATCCGTCTCAATGTTGACCGCATCGCCCGCCTTGGACCGCCCCCACGTCGTACGGGCAAGCGTTTCCGGAATCAGTGCCACCGTCAGTGCCTTCTCCGTCACCGATGCCGCCGTCAGGCTGATGCCATCCAGCGCCACAGATCCCTTGACCACGATCTCAGCCATCAGCTCGGCAGGAGGCTCAATCGTAAACACGGCAAAATCCCCCTTCTTTTCAATCGATGCGATCTTTCCCACCCCATCGACATGCCCCTGCACGATATGCCCGCCGAAACGTCCCCCCGCCTGCATCGCCCGCTCCAGGTTGACGACCTGTCCTGTCCGTATATGTTTAAGAGTACTCCGACTCAGCGACTCCCCGCTGACATCAAACCCGGCCGTATCCCCATGAAGACTCGTCACGGTCAGACAAACCCCGTTGACCGCGATGCTGTCACCCAGTTTCGTCCCCTCCGCCGCCGACCCAAGACGAACCGTCAGCATCATCCCGCCCGCCCGCGGAACAACCGACAAAACCGTACCAATACCCTCTATGATTCCCGTAAACATACCTTTTTCCTAATATATAGTGCATTTGGCATAGTAAGATTGCCCATCAGGATTGTCAAACATCTTTTAATCCCCATAACTGCAAAGGTGCAGTTCATCATAGAGAACAATAAATAGAATCTATATCTAAATATATTGTATAACCTGTTTATTTTATATATATTTTAATAATATTGAAAAATGTTTAGTAAAAAAACGTTCTTCCGACATATATAATAAGGAAGGCCTGGGAGCCTGCGGGGGAGAAATTCCGTAATAAAGAGGGGTAAAGGGGTTGAAAAATAAAAAGGAGGAGAACACAATGCAGCACACCATGCGAGAATTTCCAAATTCCCTCACCGAACTGCTGATGCCGCATCAGTTTCCGTAACTTTTGCTTTTCAGAAAGCATCCGAACTGATATTATATTCCCAAGTGAAATATGGCCTGATTCTTTTATCACTATAGTGGAGGACTTATTATGTTTATTCAAAATCGATTCAGCAGGATTGCAGTATTGCTTGTACTGGCGGCATGGGTTCAGCCGTGCCTGGGACAGATGGAACCCGGCGGCACCAGAGCCCCCGACCCCAAAATCGGGGAATATGCCGGCAAAATCCAGCAGACACTGGACCCGCTTCTGTCCAAAATCAATGAATCCAAACCGCTCGAAGCCGGCGAAGTGCTTGCCGGACAACGTCTTCTGGATGAATCCAAACGCTACTTCAGCCAGATGGACGACAAGCAGAAAGCCCAGTACTGCATGCTGCAGGCCTGGCTCAGCTATCATCAAAATGATATCAACACTGCATTTATGAATGCTTCCAGGGCCTGCAAGTCGGACGCGACCAATAGCGATGCCTGGATTACGCAGATCGCTATGTCCATCCTGGCCGACAAAAAACCCATGCTGCCCAGACAACCCAGACCTAAACGCACTCGCACCAACACCAATAATCCAAACAATCCAGGCCCCACGATGGGGATGGGGATGGGGATGGGAATGGAGACACCCGACCCCAGCCAGCAGATGATGCAGCAGGGCAAAATCCACTTTGATCTGAACGCCCTGGTGATTGATGCGATTGGTCAGAAAGTCGAGGGACTGAATCTGACATGTCTGAATGGCACCACATTCAAATACGAACCGGGACAGGAATCACTGTGTGCTCTTGTCTGGCAGGAACATGCCCCCAGAACGG
>JAFGQP010000221.1 GCA_016935635.1 Sedimentisphaerales bacterium | reverse complement strand
TTTATTATATATTATTTTTTTGTCAGCCATTCATTCAGGTTTTTGGCCAGAACCTGTACATCCCGAGATTCCAGAATATGTTTTTTGACGGCCGGTTTAATATCCAGTTTTCCTATCGCCTTTTCCGCCTGTTCCCAGAGCCGCTGTCGTTTCTTGTCCGTATCAGCCAGAAATAACTCCGTCACCAGCTCCTGCAACCGCTGCAGGGCCATCGTATCCAGGTTTTGATAATAATTGGATATAATCTTTTGCTGATATTTTGTATACTCGCGCTGAGCCATAATCACATCTCCTTTTATCGTCGTTGTCGTTTTTCAAGGCATCTTTCCAAAATCGTCAAATGCCCATAAAATCCTGTAGCATTTCCATTGAAAACCGCTATTTTTTTGTTATAGTAGTTTCCACATTGTGAATTAAATCACATTTATTGTTCCACAGGGAACAATATGAACCTGAAAACTACTACATTAGCTAAGAAATTATGGAAATTAAACCTTTTTGTGCTTACCGATTCGATGGATCGGTTACCGGCAACGCAGGGCAATGTATCGCCCCGCCGTACGATGTCATTGACCCCAAACTCCAGCAGGCCCTTTACGATGCCAACCCCTACAATATCGTGCGGGCTATCCTCGGCAAAAACACGCCGGCAGATACTCAGTCAGACAATCAGTACACCCGTGCCCGCGAGTATCTGGATAAAGCCATTGCCGATGGAGCGTTGAAGCAGGACCCGCAGAAGGCCGTTTATGCCTATGTCCAGGATTTCGCCATCGGCGCCAAAACATATCGCCGCAGCGGCATCATTGCTCTGGGCAAAATCGAACCATTCGGCAAAGGTGTCCAGCCTCATGAAAAAACACTCGACGGCCCCAAGGCCGACCGCCTGCGTCTGACCCGGGCCACCGCGTCTCAGTTCGGCCAGATTTTCATGCTGTACGACGATCCCCAGAAAACCGCTGAAGCCATTATCAAAAAGGCATCGACGGGCCATCCCGCCCTGGATCACACCGACGATGAAAATGTCCGCCACCGTGTCTACATGATCGCCCAGCAGGACATGATCAAGACCTTTGCGGACATGATTCAGACCCGCAAAACCATCATCGCCGACGGCCACCACCGCTACGAAACAGCCCTGAATTACTGGAAGCAGACCGGCCACCCGGATGCCCAGTACCTGATGATGACCTTTGTCAATATGCACAATGAAGGACTTGTCATTCAGCCGACCCATCGCCTGATTAACGATGTCAAGAATTTCTCCATCGAAAAACTGATGTCGGAACTGACAAGCGAGTTCGATCCTATCGCCAAATTCGCCTTCGCCGACGAAAAATCCAAAGCCAAATCCAGGCAGGCGATGTTCAGCCAGATGAATCAGGCCGGCAGCGAAGGCAAAAACATCTTCGGCATTTATGCCGCCAGCAATGCCTTTTATACTGTCACCCTGAAAGACACCGCGGCCATGAGAAAGGTCGCCCCGGCCATGAGCGATGCCGCCCGGGGCCTGGATGTCAATGTCCTGCATCTGCTGATTCTCGAAAAGCACCTCGGCATCGGTGACAAGCAGCTCGCCGAAGAAAGCAACATCGAATACATCAAAGACATCGGCGACGCCATCGACCAGTCGATTCACAAAGTAGACAGCGGCCATTGTCAGGCCGTGTTCTTTGTCAATCCCACACGAATTGACCAGGTCCAGGATGTTGCCGCCGCCGGTGAAAAAATGCCGCAGAAATCGACCTTCTTCTATCCCAAGGTCTTTTCCGGCGTCACCATTAACCGATTACCCATCGCCCCGATGGAACCGTACGATAACCGACCTCTGACACAATGTATTGGAAAGGAGTAACTCATGGTTGACTGGAAGAATCCGCCGAAATTATTTATCCCCGGACCGGTACACGTGCTGCCGGAAGTGCTTCAGCAATTGGCTCGTCCCACCATGGGACACCGCAACAAGGAATATGCCCAGCTTCACAATGAAACCATTGCGATGCTCAAGCAGGTGCTATTCACGGAACAGAACGTCTTTCTGGTCACCTCATCCGCCTCAGGCATCTGGGAAGCGGCCATTCGCAACTGTGTCGCCAAGGATGAAACCGTACTGGCCTGCGGCTGCGGCGCCTTCAGCGACAAATGGGGCAGCGTCGTCAAGTCCTGCGGACGCAACGTAGATTTGCTCAAGGTCGAATGGGGCAAACCCAATACCCCCGAAGCGATCGATGAAAAACTGGCCACCGGCAAATACGCCGCCATCACGCTGGTCTATTCTGAAACCAGCACCGGCCTGGCCAACCCCGTCTATGAAATCAGCGACATGATGAAGAAGAAATACCCCAACGTCCTGGTCTTTGTGGACTCGGTCAGCGCCATGGTCGGCATGCCGATTCATTTCGACAAGCTCGGCTGGGATGTAACCTTCGCCTCCGTCCAGAAGGCCTTTGCCATTCCGCCGGGATTCACCGTGGCCGCCGTCAGCAAACGCGCCATCGAAAAGGCCAAGACCGTTCCCGAACGCGGCTATTATTTCGATTTCGTTGATTTCGCCAAGAATAACGAAAAAGACAATACCCCGACGACCCCGTCCATTCCGCACATTGCAGCCGTCAATTTCCAGGCCGCAAAGCTGCTCAAGGAAGGCATGGAAAACGTCTGGAAGCGCCACAAGGAAATGGGCGACTATTGCCGCGCGTGGGCCAAAAAGAATTTCGATCTGTTCTGCGACGAGAAATACTGCACCAACACCCTGACGACCATCAAGAACACCCGCAATATCGATATCGGCGCCCTGAACAAGGCCCTGCAGGCCAAGCACAACCTGATCATCAGCAACGGCTACGGCGACCTAAAAAATCTGACCTTCCGCATCGCTCACATGGGCGATATCACCATGACCGACCTCAAAGAAGTGCTCGGCTGGATTGAAGAAGAAATCAAATAAATCCTGTCGATTCAAGGAATTCCCGAAGGCCTTTGGCAAATCGTCCAAAGGCCTTTTTTCGTGCTTGACAGCTGCGCACAAATTGCACAAACTACGCAGGTGGAATTCGGATAAAGACCCCTTTTACGAGAAAAACGATGAAGATTGTAGCCGACCAGAATATCCCGTTTGTGGAACCGTGTTTTGCCCATCTGGGCGAAGTCAAACTCTGCGCCGGGCGGAAAATCACCCCCGACCTGGTCGCCGATGCCGATGCCCTGCTGGTACGCAGCGTCACCCAGGTCAACAGCGCCCTGCTGGCCGGAAGCCGCGTCCGCTTTGTCGCCACGGCCACCATCGGCTTTGAACATATCGACCGGGATTATCTGAATCAGCACAGCATCGGGTTTTCCTCCGCCCCCGGCTCCAACGCCAACAGCGTCGCCGAATACATCATCGCCGCCCTGCTGGCACTGGGCAAAAAACACAAATTCCATCTGGCCGGCAAATCCATCGGCATCGTCGGCGTCGGCAATGTCGGCTCCCGAGTCGCCCAAAAATGCGCCGCCCTGGGTATGACCACCGTCCTGAACGACCCGCCGCTGGCCCGCCAGACCGGCGACCCCAAATACCGCCCCATCGAAGAGGTCTTCAACTGCGATTTCGTTACCTTGCACACCCCGCTGACCCGCGAAGGACAGGATAAAACGTATCATCTGGCCGATGACGCCTTTTTCGCCCGGCTCAAAAAGGGCGCCTTCTTCCTGAATACCTCCCGCGGCGGCGTCATGGAAACACACGCCCTGAAAAAGGCCATGCATGAAAAACACCTCGCCGGCGTCGTGCTCGATGTCTGGGAAAACGAACCCCATATCGACGGTCATCTGCTGGCACGTGTTGATTTATCCACCCCGCATATCGCCGGCTATTCTTTCGACGGCAAAGTCGCAGGCCTGATGATGATTTACCAGGCCCTGTGCCAATTTTTCAATCTCAAAGCCACCCACACCATCGCCGATTTCCTCCCGAAACCGCAGGTCCCGGAAATCCGCCTGACCGCCGACCAGCTCAGGCAGTTTGAGGAACAGATTATTCACGATGTAGTCCAGTCGATTTACGCCATCAACCGCGATGATTTTAACACCCGCGAAATCCTGCTGCAGGAACCCGCCAAACGCGGCGAGTTCTTCGACATGCTCCGCAAAAACTATCCCGAACGTCGGGAATTCCAGAATACCGGGGTCTTTGTGCCGGACACCCGCAGCTCGCTGGCCCGCAAACTGGCCGGAATCGGTTTTCAGATATGTCAGGGTTAATGCCGTCCATCCTTCGCTGGCCCTCTGGGACGCTGGATTTTTCCTCCGGCTGCCTCATTATGGGCATTCTCAACGTCACGCCCGATTCGTTCAGCGACGGCGGGCAATTTCTGTCCGCAGACAAAGCCGTTGACCACGCCCTGCAGATGCTCGCCGACGGTGCCGCCATCATCGATATCGGCCCCGAATCCACCCGTCCCGGCTCTGAGCCCGTCACCCCGGCCGAGCAGATACGCCGTGCCGTTCCTGTTATCGAAGCCCTGCGAAAACGGACCGACACCCCCATCAGTATCGACACCGCCCATCCCGACGTCGCTGCCGCCGCCCTGGCCGCAGGAGCCTCCATCATCAATGATGTCACCGCCCTGTCCAATCCGCAGATGGCCGCCTTGGCCGCCGCCAGGCAGGTCCCCGTCGTGTTAATGCACGCTCAGGGCACCCCCGCAACCATGCAGCACAATCCGCACTATGCTGACGTCGTCGCCGAGGTCAAAGATGTCCTGCTGGAGCGTGCCGCTTCTGCAGAACGTGCCGGCATTCCCAAAGAACGAATCATTCTCGACCCCGGCATCGGCTTCGGCAAGACAACCGACCACAACCTGACGCTGCTCAATCACCTCGACGCACTGACCGCTGCGGGCTACCGAGTCCTCGTCGGCACCAGCCGTAAACGCTTCATCGGCCAGCTGACCGGCAAAGACACCCCCGCCGACCGCCTCTACGGCACCGCCGCCACCGTCGCACTGGCCATCGCCAAAGGCGCCTCCATCGTCCGCGTCCACGATGTCGCCACGATGGCCGATGTCGTCAAAGTCGCCAACGCCATCGCCAGGGCATGAGCATGAGCATCGTTCGGGCCTATCTGGATATTGAGACCACCGGTTGCAGCCGCACTCACCACGCCCTGACCGTCATCGGCGTCGCCGTCGAAAAAGAGGACATCATCACCCCCTTCCAGCTCGTCGGCCCGCAGATTACAGACCTTGCCCTGTCCGACATCCTGGCCGGCGTCAGCATCCTGTACACCTACAACGGCCGCCGTTTTGACCTGCCCTTCATTAAACACAGCCTCGGCCTGGACCTCGAGCGGCAGTTCAAGCACCGGGATTTGATGTATGACTGCTGGAGACACAAGCTCAAAGGCGGCCTCAAGGCCGTCGAAGTCAAATTGGGAATCAGCCGCGAATCCAAAGGCATCGATGGCTGGATGGCCGTCAAACTCTGGTGGGATTATATCAACAACAATGACCTCGCCGCCCTCCAGACCCTCCTGATTTACAACCGCGAAGACGTCGTCAACCTCCAAACCCTCCGCCTCAAACTCGGCGTCGAATAATGCCCCCATCTAAATGGAAAACAGCAGCCCGGAGCGCAAGCGACGGGATTTTATATTCATAACACCAGCCCGGAGCGCAAGCGACAGGATTTTTAAATCATTTACCGATGCAACCAAAACGTTATTGTAGGGTGCGACCTGCGGGTCGCCCAC
>JAFGQP010000220.1 GCA_016935635.1 Sedimentisphaerales bacterium | reverse complement strand
GCCCCGGTATTGGCTCCGGCTGCCGAGGCATCAACATAAAGCACTGCCGGATTAGGCTGCACCGATGCCCCTGCAAATGTGGAAAATAAAAAGATGATTGCACACACACACGCCTCAAAACCCCGCCCATGTCGTTCCATTGTAACCTCCCATTCTTCTGAAATTCCTTCACGTCCCGATTTCTCATAACCATCCGTTTAGACCCGTATCAGGACACGCCAAGTCTCCATTTTAATGGAGCCCTAAAGAAACATACCCCCATGAAAACACCGGTATTCTCTCCAAAGCCCTGTTGCTGCTGCAAACTCGTTTGAACCCCACCATTGCGCCGTCTTTTCCTATCCCTGTTCTTGTCCCAAATCCTGAAATTACCCTCACTTTGCGGATGATTGGTCATTGGAATCGATGATAACAAACTGCATTCACGATAATAATTTACTGCAATTCTTATTATTTTATTATGACAGGTAAAAAAACAATCATCCCACCTAACAATCAATATTTTACAATTTCTCCTGTCGGCTATGCAAGAAAATTTTATTAATAATAATTTTTCCGCCCTGTTTTCTCGACAATCCATTCGCCGGAAATTACAGATTTATACGTAAAGAATTCACAACGACGGTTGAATGAACATTCAAAAACCAAACGAACCCAATTGGCTTGTTATATGAACAGCAGGCAAAAACTGAAATTTATTCGTTAAATGCGGCCCACTGGATTTTTTCGGCTCGGCTCCGGGCAATACCGGCCAGAACGGGACGGATTTTTTCGAATGGGATGTGCTTGTCGCAACGCAGCCGGACAATGCGGGATGAGCTGCCATCGGCCAGGCGGCTGTCAATTCCGGCACTAATCATCGCAGGCAGTAGTTCCGTATCGTCGCCGGACAGGACATCGGAGCCGATTGCATACACAATCTTGCCTTCCTGCTGGACGACATTGACACTGACGGTCGAATCAAGCTGAAGCTGGGTGGGATCGGCGGATTGAATTTTATCCGGCAGCAGTGCTTCGAAATGCTCGGCGGCACCAAACTGGCAAACGAGCATAAAGAAAATAATCAGCAGAAAAACCACATCGATGACCGGGGTCAAATCAAAGCCTGCGTCTTTTCGCTGATGGTAGAGCACGACTTTCATTTGCGCACCGGGAAAGATGAGTTGGAGGACTCGGAGATATTTTCGGCTTCCGTATCGGGGCTGGATTTGGAGGAGGAGTCCAAGGACTTACCGCCTGCACCGGCCTGATGCTGACGGGCTTCCAGCAGACTTTCCAGCAGCGTCTCGGTCTCCACAGCAGCTTCGGCAATCAACGCTTCGATACGGGAACGAAACAGGCCTGCAATAAACAGTGACGGAATGGCAACCAGCAGGCCCCAGAAGGTCGTCACCAGGGCAACCGAAATCGCAGAAGCCAGCTCCCCCGGGCGAGGCTGCCCGGCGGCAATGCCCAGCAGGTTGAATGCCTCAATCATGCCCCAGACCGTACCAAACAGACCCACCATCGGGGCGACATTGCCCAGCAGATTGCACCATTCGGTCTTTCGGAGGAGCTTGATGCCCTGTTCCTGGAGGCTCTCGCCGGCAATCTGGCTGAGCAGCTCATGGGTGGGACGAATTTTGCGGGTCTTGGCAAAAGCGGCACAGACCGCCCGGCTGACCATATCGATGTTGCCGCTGAACCGGGACGGCAGGCTGGCTGTACCGTGACGCTGGGCCACAGTGGCAATGTCGGAACTGACATCCGGCGGCAGAAGCCGGCGACGGCGTATCGTGATGCATAACTCCAGCCAGAAGTAAATCCCGGCCACGGACATCGGCAGCAGGACGAACCAGACAATCGGTCCGCCGGCCACGACAAACTGTGTAAAATAGGTCTGCGACAAGGGTCCCGCAGAGTTTTGGGCTGCCAGTATCATCATCAGCTTGCTATCCCATATTGGTTGTTGGAATTCATCATCATGTTCTTATCTGACACGAAAATACAGGCCTTGTCAATTATCAATATGCAGAAATGTACCGCCCGTCATCTCGGCAATTTGCTTTAACCGCTGCTGGTCCTGTTCGGAGACCCAGAGACCGATGGTATGAATCACCGCGCCGGGGGCACAGGATTTGCGAATGGTCTGAATCTGCGTATCGAAGGGCTGGCCGGGGGTTTCGGACAAATCGAAACCATCGGTCAGGAAATAGACGACCTGGACGGCCCTGCCGCGTCTATCCCGAAGCTGCATGGCCCGCTGGAGGGCCTGAAGGGCATTGGTCTGGCCGCCAAGATGGACACTATCAATCAGCGTAAAGGCCTCGGACTTGGCTTGGCCGGTGGCAGGCATCAGTGTGCCAGAGCCGGTTTCCAGCAGCGAGTTGCCATCCATAAAGAATATTACACAAAACGATTGGGTATCAAACAGGGCAGCGATGCAGCTTTTTAATTGACGCTGAATCATACCGAGCCGGCCGTACATACTGCCGGAGCAATCGACTACAAAGCAGATATTCTGTGCGGCGGTTTTGTTGCCGAAGAAGGAGGCATCCTGCCGAGGACTGCTGGACACGGTTTTGGGGGCCGGATAGGATTTGGGCGGTGTCTGGACAGGCGGCTGGACCGGCTTTGTTTGCTGGGGTGCTTTTTGAGGTTCCGGTTCAGGGGGAGGCGGTTTAATTTCAGGTTTTTCGGTTATCAGAGGCTGTTCAATGACCTGCTGGATTTGCTGAACCGATACGGCACCAAGGGTTCCATCGGGTGTCTCGGCCGGCTGCAGGCTCACCGCGGCAAATGCGCCCAGCAGCAGCAAGTGTGCTATGGCCGACCCCCCTGCTGCTGCGGTACTGATTTTTGCCCGCCTTTTTGTCATCGCTTCACCTATGAAAGGAAAAGGCCGGATCCGCCGGCCATTTCCGCTAATCATTCATCTTTATTGCATAGCAGCTATCGTGCCGCACGGTGGATAGCAAAACTACTCAACAACCACGACCTCCGAGATGCCCGCTTCCAGCAAATCATAGACTTCAACAACATCGCCATTAAACAGACGGATGCAGCCGCGTGAGGCACGGGTACCGATGGTTTCGGGTTCTTTGGTGCCGTGTATCGCAAATCCCGTGCGGCCCCTGGCATCACCTTCCAGACCTTCCAGGGCGATCCAGCGTGAGCCGAGCGGATAATCCGGATCGCTGCCCTGATAGACGCGGCCCGAATCGGGGTCTGTCCAGGTAGGCTTGATCATCTTGCCGCCGGCGGTGGCTTTCCATTTGCCTGTGGGAGTGTCATGCTCTATTTTGCCCAGGCCGACTTTGTACTGCTTGACAAAGATGCCCTGCAGATAGATATCCATCGTGAAATTCTTTTTGCTGACGACAGCATTAAATGGACCATGAATAACCTTGATGGTCTGGCCTGCCTGGAGCCGTTCCGGGTTGGTAATGCCGTTGATTCTTTCGATGGCTTCGTGCGGGACCTTGTATTTTCTGCACAGGATGGCCAGCACGTCACCGGGCTGCACTTTGTACAGCTCGGTCATGGTATCACCAACGGCAACCTGTTTGCTGAACAACCAGGTGTCCGACAGCTTGGTCAACTGCTTTTTAACCTCGTCACGAACCGGATCGCTGAGGTTCAATTTCAGGGCATGATTGAGCTGGTCGCGGGCGGATATTATCTTGCCGGCGGTAGCATCCTGTACCGCCTGGCGAATCATGGCGGCGGCTTCAGGGCTGGTAATGGTATCTACCACAGGTGCAGGCTGGACAGCATCCTGAACGGGAGCCTGAACCGGTTGAGCGGGTTCGGCAGATGGCTGTGTAACAGGTGCTGCAGGCAGCACTGGAACAGCAGTGCTGTCAGTCTCCACTGAACCGACGGCCGGTTCAAGCGGTTCGGCCGCGGTATCAACCGTCGTCGTCCGCAAATCATTCTTTGAGGCCGGCTCCACGGCGGTCACCGCTTCTGACGATTCTTCCAGCTGGGCCTGCTCTGCCTGTTTTTTCTTCCAACGGTTAAGAGCAACCAGCCCGACAATCGCTGCAGCAAGAACGATCAGGATGATCCGGGTTCTTGAATTATTTCCACTTCTTCCCTGGTACGGTCGATACTCTACTTTCATACAGAATCCAATCCTGCTATTAACATCATTTCAAAACTTGCTTTTCAAACTGATTACATAAATACACTATCTGCTTTGGATTCGTATAATACCTGCTTCGGTAACAATCGCATCCATAGCTACATCCTTATCATCATGGGGCACTGCATCCAGAATCTGCTCTGAAAATGCCACCGCCCATTTTTTTGCACGCATGCCCGGAGCGCCCAGAAAGCGGTCATAATATGCTGCGCCTCGACCCAGACGATTGCCCTGTCGGTCAAAACCAAGACCTGGAACGATCACCAAATCAATATCTTCGGGTGGAACGGGCATCCCAGTCGTCGGATTGCGCAGTCCCATGCGATCCACCTGCAATCCTGAGTCCAAAGAATGGATCTCCACCGGAATCATATGCCGCTGCTGCCAGGACATTTTAGGGACCGCCACGGTTTTTCCCTGCTGAAAGGCATCCAGTATCATGGCTGTCGTGTCAACCTCATGGAGCATGGATAAAAACAGCATCACAACAGAGGCTTTTTGATAGTCTTCCAACGACAAGACTTGTGTGCAGATTGCTCTGCTTTTCTGTACACGTACTTCCGGTTGTATTTCCACCAGAATCTGTTGTATCTGTTTTCTTAGTTGCCGCTTCTGTTCTGCATTATTCATTGGTTATTCCTGGAGACAAACCTCTGCCCGCAGATATATCTTTCACGCTGTCCATATATCGGCCTGTCAGCCTGTTTTGCTCAAATTATCAGCCTTACACCCCTTGCCTGAATCGACATCTAAGGAGGCGTTTGCCGCAATTGTTCTACTTGATTTCGCAGTTTTTGTAAATATTCGGCAACTAATTTTTCCCGCCCTATATTTTTGGGTTCATAATACCTTCGCGGGAGAGCCTGGCCAGTATAATCCTGGGCAATAAATCCATTAGGACTATCGTGAGGATACTGATAGCCTATCCCATGGCCAAGTTTAGCAGCAGATTTATAATGGGCATCCCTCAGGTGCGCAGGCACGGGAATGGTCCGGCCGGATTGGACATCCGCCACAGCCCCCCAGATTGCCTTGGCACAGGCATTGGATTTTGGGGCACAGGCGATATAAATGGCAGCCTGAGCCAAGGGTAATTGTGCCTCCGGAAACCCTACAAACTCGGCAATCTGCATCGCTGAGGCCGCAAGAATGGTCGCGGTAGGATCGGCATTGCCCACGTCTTCGGCTGCACAAATGACAATCCGGCGTGCGATGAACCGCAAATCTTCGCCGCCGGCAATCATTCTGGCCAGCCAATAGATGGTGGCATCAGGGTCCGAGCCTCGCATGGATTTCTGGAGGGCACTGGCTAAATCGTAATGCGTATCTCCGGAACCGTCATACTGGACCGACTTTCTCTGGATAGATTCCTTAATGTCCTCCAGTGATATCTCGACCGTTTCCCCCTTTTTGGTGTGTTTCTGCTTGGACAGGACTGCGACTTCCAGGGCCGTCAAGGCTTTACGGGCGTCACCGTCGCATATTTCCGAAAGGAAATCAAGACCTTCGGATTGAACCGACAGCGGCATTTTTCCCAGGCCGTTTTTTTCATCTGTAATTGCCCGCAGTAAAAGTGATTTGATATGCTCCACCCTGAGGGGTTCAAATGTAAAGACTGTACTTCGACTGATAAGCGGCGAATTGACACTGAAAAAAGGATTCTCTGTTGTTGCGCCGATGAGCGTGACAATCCCATTTTCGACATCATCCAGAAGGACATCCTGCTGAGAGCGATTAAAACGATGAATTTCGTCAATAAACAGGACGGTCCTGCGGCCGGAGGTGATGAGGCGATCTTTGGCTGTGTCCAGAACTTGACGGAGTTCCTTGACGCCTGCTGCCGGTGCACTCAGGACTTCGAATATAGCGTTGGTGTGATTGGCAATTATTCGAGCGAGGGTTGTTTTGCCGCAGCCAGGAGGGCCATAAAAAATAAGGCTGCTGATTGCCCCGCCCTCAAGCATCCGGCGAAGCAATTTGCCATCGCCAACAAAATGTTCCTGACCTGCAAAGTCGTCAATCGTATTCGGACGCATCCTGACCGCAAGCGGCGCAACACTTTGCAGGGTCTTGCTTTCCGAAGGCTGAAACAATGTTTTTTCCTGTCTTGCACTCATAGACAGGTAGTATTATAGCCGTCCAGGGGATATTGTTCTACCAAAACCAGCAAGGCAAACCATTATTTTCCAATAGGCCGTTTTGTTCGGGGTATTCAGAATCAGAAGTCCCATTTGCTGGATTGCTTAATCAGTTTATTCTGGACAATCATTCCAATAATTGTAGGAATAATGATAACCATCGGAAGAAACCATGTTTTCTGGAAAATTAAATCGTGAACAGTCGTTCCCGGCGGGCTTACGACCCTGGTCTCATATTGGTGGAGCAACGCCAGGAAATTGATTGCCAATATCGCTGAACCGCCGAGGCTGGTAAACAGCATGACGGAAATCTTGAGCAGGATAAATGACATCATCCCGCCGGCTACCACGCCCACGATTGCGCCGGCCCAGATATACTGTTCCGGCAGACCGAATGCATACCAGAGACCGCCTGTCAGTACACCTCCAGCGGCTGCACCGAGAATGGAGACGCACCATTTGACGAGGCTCATCGCCAGGACCGCAAACAAGATGACTCCCATGATGCCGCCCATCAATTCACTGCCGAATTTCTGGCCGGCCATAATTCCCAGGAACATGCCAACCAGCGCAAAGGCAATGACCACCAGGATTCGGAATATTCTCCAACCATACAGCAGGTAGACCATGCCGAAGGATATTCCGACAACGGCCTGAAGCCATGTGAGATTGGTAATCTGTTCCCAGACAAAATTCAATGCCGGATCCATACTGAAGTTGGAAGACGTCGTTTCCGGCGCGGTTTCAGCAAGCAGCCATGGAATCATTTTTTCTTTCCTTTCGATTTATCAATCATGCCGGATTTCTTTTTACTCATATCCGGACAGAGCGCCAGGTCCACAAGGGTTCCAAAGGCAACCACTATCACCGCAGTAATCGCCAGAACTTCAGCCTGCTGAATCACATAATCGATGGGTTTGGCACCTTTATAGAGTAATAACAGCAGCAGGCCCAGTGCAATCCAGCTAACACCAATTACGGCACATCCCAAGGCACAGACGCCGCGGGGCATGACAAATCCAACACCCAAAACCACCAGGATTGCGATAATGGCAGCCGTGTATCCAACACTGCCCAGCGATTTGATAATCTGGACACTTTTTTGACACACATACCGGGTATAGGTTTCAAGCACAGTCAGGCTCTGAACCACGTTGGGCGGAGAATCTTTGGACAGTTCCATCTTGGGGGTATCTTCCCAGGTTTTGTCTTCCGCCAGCGTCGGCCAGGCAATGAGAACGTTAACCAGAACCGCTGTCAGAACCGCCACCCCGAAGACCACGATCGTTTTTTCGATAAACAGGGCTATAAACCCGCCAAGAACCGCAAAACTGATAAGCATATATAGATGATTTTCAGTCCAGCAACTGGCCAGAGTATAACCAACTGCAGCGCCTGCAAAGGCGGCTAAGATTTTCAGCCATTTTAAGCCGCCCAACCATAGACTCAGTCCCATCCAAATCAGTACAAATCCTGCTCCAATCAATACCACTGGAGATAAATGATAGACAGAGTCCTGAAATTCTTTTAAAAACGTTTCCATAAACTCCTGACGATATTTCCTTTGAAATCATATCGTCAGATTATTTATTTTAACATTAATATTCGATGGAAACGTCCCCTATTCTTCCTGTTTTTACTATTAGAAATGATGTTTAGACAGCCCCAACAGAAAAGCAAAGACCGTTTACAGAGGTTCTAATCCATGTGTTTCCATCATGTCTTTGTTGGATAGAATAGATTGTGCCGGACCATCTGCAACAATCCGGCCATTGTCCATGACAATAACACGGGTTGATATGACGGCGGCAAAATGCAGATTGCTGGTCGCAATGAGGTGCGTTCGAGGGGAGTTAACGATTGCTTCCTGCAGTCTTGTGCGATGCTGCAGGTCAAGACCGGCATCAGGCTTGTCGCAGGTAATAATCTGCGGGGCCATCGAAAATACTGCTGCAAATGAAACCGCTTTTTTCTGACCGGCGGAAAGATGGTAAGGGGCTTTTTCTGCCAGCGCTGTCAAACCGACAGAGTCAAAGGCACAGTCAACATTGTCTTTGACCTGCTGGGGAGGCAGGTTCATATATAAAGGACCGAATATCACATCCTCAAAAACCGTAGGCATGAAAAGCTGGTCCTCCGGATTCTCCAGGCAGCAGCCAAGCTTTGAACGAATGTGCCTCAAATTACGGCTGCACAATTCCATGCCGTCAATAAATATCATTCCTGTTCCACGAATGAAACCGGCCACGGCCAGCAGCAAAGTTGATTTCCCAGCCCCATTTGGACCAATCAGTGAAACCTTTTCGCCATGTTCGATGGTTAGATGGATGGCATCCAAGGCCCTGGTACCATCCGGATAAACATATGAATAATTGCAGATTTGGATTGCTTGATTCATTCGTCCTTCCTATTCTAGATTTTGGTGTACACCACAGCAACGTCCAGCAGTCTTACGGTATCGATAAATGCAACTCGAAAACGTCCTGCGGCATCAGACCGACATTGTGCCCCATGTACTGAAATACCGTTAACTTGTTGTGATTTCTCATTCATGTTAGTTTCCGACCCGAAATCTGTTAGAAATATCGGTAAAAAACCTTTGCGGCATTAGAGGATTATTGTTAATTATTATCGGGAATACTACTGATACGGCTCTGTATCTTTTTGCAAAAGGTCCGAGAACCTTTCTGACAAGAGCCAGCGGGAATCATTTGTTTGAACTTGTCAAATCAGACTGTTTCCAGTATCATCTGAAAAACTGTATGGAGTTATGTTATGTCGAATATTGAACGGATAGGAATTTCCGTTGAAACAGATCTGCTGGGCGAATTCGATGCGTTCATCGCGGGCAAGGGATATCCGAACCGCTCCGAAGCAATCCGCGACCTGATTCGTTCAGCCTTATCACAGGAGCAGCTGCAAAATCCTGAATCCTGGGCTGTGGCGGGTATCTTTCTGGTGTATGACCACCATACCGCCGGGCTGAATCAAAAACTGAATGATATGCAGCACAGCCAGTTCTACCATGTGATTGCTTCAACCCATGTGCATCTGGACCACCATAATTGTCTTGAAATAATCATTCTCAAGGGTAAAACGGGGGAAATTCAGCGGCTGGCCGACGGTCTGACCAGCATCAAGGGAGTCAAAATCAGCACCGTCAACATGATGGCCGTCCAGCCGGAGGACCATCCTCATTCCCAGACACCCTAAAAAGACTCCTACTTCATTCGACCCGCATCTTTGAGCAATTTGTACTCTATGCTGTCCACAAGGGCGATCCAGCTTGCTTCCATAATATTTTCGGACACGCCAACGGTTCCCCAGAGGCCATCCTGGTCACGGTTTTCAATAACAACGCGAACGCGAGCGGCGGTTCCTGCCCTGGCATTAACGACACGGACTTTGTAATCAATCAGGCTGAGCGTTTTCAGATTGGGGTAGAACGGCTCGAGCGCCTTTCGCAAGGCGCTGTCAAGAGCATTGACCGGGCCATCGCCTTCGCTGACGACATGCACCGTCTCACCATCCACGCTCAATTTTATGGTCGCTTCGGTAACAATCCTGCTTTCGGGGGTTCGTTCAATATCGATATGATATTTCTTCAATTCAAAACAGGGTCTGTAATCACCGAGTGTTTTGTGGATTAATAAATCAAAACTGGCCTCGGCGGTTTCAAACTGGTAGCCTTCATTCTCGAGGTCCTGGACACGCTGCAGTATTTTTCGAGCCACCACTTTATCAGAAACCAGTTTTTTCTTTTCCAGTTTATCCAGCACATTGGAGGCGCCGGACAATTCGGAAATCAGGTATTTGCGGGAATTGCCAACCGTCTCCGGATCGATCTGCTCATAGGTCTTCTGGTTCTTGCGCAGGGCATCGATATGCAGGCCGCCTTTGTGTGCAAAGGCACTTTCGCCCACATAAGGCATGCTGTTAATCGGCGTCATATTGGCCACTTCAAACACAAAACGAGATAACTCTGTAATGGTTTTCAGTTTTTCCGTCCCGACGGTATCAAAGCCCATCTTAAGCGTCAAATTCGGAACAATCGTGCACAAATTGGCATTGCCGGTACGCTCTCCGAGTCCATTAATAGTGCCCTGAACATGCCTGGCGCCGGCCCGGATTGCCGCCAGCGAATTAGCCACCGCACAATCGGTATCGTTATGACAGTGAATGCCGATTTCCACTCCTGGCAGAGCTTTAACCACGGTGGAAGTAATTTCGAAGACTTCATGAGGCAGCTTGCCGCCATTCGTTTCGCACAGAACCAGGCAAGCCGCCCCGGCTTCTGCGGCCGCCTGAAGGACCTTGATGGCGAATTCCGGATTGGCTTTATAGCCATCAAAAAAATGCTCGGCATCAAAGATAACTTCTTTGCCGTTTTTTTTCAGATAACTGACCGAATCCGCGCAGACGGCAAAGTTTTCCTCAAGCGAGCAGCGAAGAACAGTACTCACATGCAGATCCCAGCTTTTGCCAACCACAGTACAGGCGGGAGCACTTGCTTCCAACAAGGCTCGGATGCCGGGATCCTCCTCGACAGTGTTGCCGGCCCTGCGGGTGCTGCCAAATGCAACCAGCCTGGCGTGTTTGAGGGGCTGCTCAGCCAGCCGCTGAAAGAACATGGCCTCTTTGGGATTACTCTGAGGAAAACCGCCTTCAATGTAATCCAGACCAAACTCGTCTAGTTTTCGAGCAATTGCTAACTTGTCCTCAACCGAAAAACTAATCCCCTCGGCCTGCATTCCATCCCGCAATGTGGTATCGTAAATCTTGACTTTTTCCATAGTTAAACCTTTTTTCCGGGTTCAATAAAACAAGCATTATAGGATAACCCCCGTCCAAAGTAAAGCGGCTTCCCCAAAACTTGTCTTGGCAACATTTCTTTTGCTGTTTAAGGATATAATGTATTTAATGCGTCTACTATTTCTGCCCAGCCAGGCTCCTCTGTCAATCCAATGATAAAAAGGAGTGAAACTTCATGTCGATAAAGCATGTCTGTTTAATATTGAAGATTGTTGGATCAGACGCTAATATACGCTATCGAAAAAGTCTCAAAGCCTTAACCACATTAGAAAGGAAAGCACATGGAAAACAATCAGAATCGGCTACGCTCTTTTTTAGTCCTCTGTATATCCTGTCTGGGTATCTGCGATCGCGTATCAGCAGAGATCGTAACGGATTATCCGTACCAGCCCGTACCTTTCACCCAGGTTCACTTTTCGGATACGTTCTGGCTGCCGCGTATGGAGACAAACCGGGTCGCAACCATTCCTTTTGCATTTAAGCAATCGGAAGACACCGGACGCATTGAAAACTTTAAAGTGGCGGGCAAGTTGTCCGATAAGCCCTGGACAGGCGATTTCGGTTTTAACGACAGCGATGTCTATAAGATTATCGAAGGGGCCTCGTACAGCCTGATGGTTCATCCCGATCCCAAGCTGGATCACTATCTGGATAACATCATTTCGTATATTGCCGCCGCACAGGAGCCGGATGGGTATCTCTATACGGCATGGACCGCCCAGGTGAGAAAAAGCGGCAAAAACATCGCCTGCTGCTATATTAACGAGCCCTGGGATAACATCCGGGACAGCCATGAGCTGTACAACCTCGGGCACATGTACGAAGCGGCTGTGGCGCATTACCTGGCCACCGGCAAACGCAGTTTACTGGATGTGGCTGTCAAAAGTGCGGATTTGATCGTCAAAACATTCGGGGCCGACGGGCGGACGGAGGTGCCGGGCCACCAGGAAATTGAAATCGGCCTGGTGAAGCTGTATCGGGCAACCGGCAAAAAGGCATATCTGGAACAGGCCAAGCGGTTCCTGGACCGGCGCGGAGTCAAGGATGAAGGTTCCTATGCCCAGAAGCACAAACCCGTCACCCGGCAGGATGAGGCGGTCGGCCATGCAGTTCGCGCCGCGTATATGTACAGCGGCATGGCAGATGTTGCGGCGATGACCGGCGATACCAGCTACATTGAGGCAATCAACAAAATCTGGGAAAATGTCGTCTATACCAAACTCTATATCACCGGCGGCATTGGTGCCCGCCATGCAGGCGAGGCGTTTGGCGATAATTATGAATTGCCCAATCGCACAGCCTACTGTGAGACCTGCGCGACCATTGCCAATGTCTATTGGAATCAGCGCATGTTTCTGCTGCACGGCGATGCAGGCTATATCGATGTGATGGAACGCTCGCTGTATAATAACGTGCTGTCCGGAGTATCGCTGGACGGCAAGCTGTTTTTCTATCCCAATCCGCTGGAAAGCACCGGCCATGACCGCCAGCCGTGGTTTGGCTGTGCATGCTGTCCGAGCAATATCTGCCGCTTTCTGGCTTCGGTGCCGGGATACGTCTATGCCGTTCGCGACAACAGCATTTATGTCAACCTGTTTGTCAACAGCACCGCCGACCTGCAGATTGGCGGCAAGAAGGTTGCCGTGGCCCAGATGACCCGGTATCCCTGGGACGGCAACATCGCAATCAAAATCAGTCCTGCCGGCCCGGGGCAGACATTTACGTTGAAAGTGCGTATTCCCGGCTGGGCGGTCAATCAGCCTGTTCCCGGCACACTGTATTCGGTACTTGACCCGACCCAGACCGATATTTCCCTGTCGATTAACGGGGCTCCAGTCGAAGTTAAAACAGACCGCGGATTTGCAGCAATTGAACGCGAATGGAAAGACGGCGACGTGGTCCAGCTTGGTTTGCCAATGACACCGCAGCGGATTGTCTGCGATGAACGGGCCAAAGACAACATCGGCCGGGTAGCAATTCAGCGCGGGCCGATAGTCTATTGTCTGGAATGGCCGGACGTGGAAGGCGGCAGACTATTCAACCTGATGCTGCCCGACTCAGCCCAATTGACGGTGACGGAAAAACCAAGTCTGCTTAACGGCGTAACGGTGATTGAAGGCAGTGCACTTGAATTACGCAAGACCAGTACGCCGGGCGTAATGGAACGCATGGAACGTAAATTCACCGCGATTCCCTATTATGCCTGGGCCCATCGCGGCAAAGGACAGATGATGGTCTGGGTACCTCGGACGGAGAAAAACGCCAGCCCCCTGCCCAGCCCGACCATTGCTTCGACCAGCAAGGTCAGCACGTCGTTTTTGAGCAATGTCGGCGGAACCAAAACCGAGTACGTCAATGACCAGCTTGTGCCGGACAGCTCAGGGGACGAATCCAAGGGCTACCTGCACTGGTGGCCGCACAAAGGAACGACCGAGTGGGTTCAGTATGATTTTAACGGCACCAAAGAAATCGGTTCGGTATCGGTGTACTGGTTTGACGACACCGGCCGGGGCGAATGCCGCGTGCCGAAGGCCTGGAAAGTTCTATACCGGGATAACGGACAATGGAAGCCGGTGAACAACTTCAGCGATTATAAAGTGACCAAAGACGATATGGATCGGCTCAGTTTTACCCCCGTTAAGACGGATGCATTGCGGATGGAGATTACCTGTCAGCCCGGTTATTCCACCGGCGTCCATGAATGGACCGTCAACTGATCCCGCATCTTCGTTTACCTGTTCAAACCAAAAAAGCGGACTCCGGAGAACCGGAGCCCGCTTTTGTTTTTACAGCCAATAGCCGCTAACGGCGCCTGTTGAGCTGCTGCTTAGTTGCAGCCATACAGACGGTCGCAAGACAGCCACTGTTCGGCAAATGCCGCAAAGTCCAGCATATCCACAACACAGTCGGTGTTGAAGTCCATGGCATTGGCCTCATCCTGAATACAGGGATTCGGAGTCGAGGTATAATCATCCGCACCCTGTTCGAAGTAGGCCTTGACCCAGTACTTGCTCAGGGGGATGTCATAGATGCGGAATTCATTCAGCTTGCCGCTGAACATCGCATCCGGCCACTGCGAACGACCCAGCCAGTTATTGACATCATTGATGTTGGCCAGAGTATGTGTGGTATTGGCCGCCCGAAGAACCTGGACACCATTGAGGTAGACCGTGTTGAATCCGGTGGCTGCATCAAACACACACGCCACACAGGCTTCAACATTCTTCAGCTCTGCATTATTGGACGGATCAACATTCACGCTGTTTGACGGCGGACGAACCAGAGATTCGAAACGCCATGCCGAACCGGTGCCCTGCTGCGGGGTAAGCATCACGTATTCCTGGGCATCCGCAGAAGCAGTGTCTACGTACGGAAGACCATTGACATACCTGACGCCGTCGGCGCCGGTCGCGAAGCCTTCGCCGCCGGTTGATGTGCCGAAATCAAATATGCGAGGCCATCCATCATTGGCAATCGGGGTAAAGGTAAACCATGCCATGAAGGTGGCACTCTTGCCCAGGGGCGAAATCAGTCCATTGGGCAGGTCCACATAAGCACCCTGTGCATCCAGAAGTCTGTCACCGATATTGGGATCATTTTGAATCGGACGAGAATTCAAGCCGGCGTTGTTCAGTGCAAGCTGACCGCTTTCAAAGGTGTGATTGACATCGCCCAAATCCACCACGGTACCATGCGCGGTTCCGATGGAGTCATTGGCATTGCCATCAAATCCATACCGATGAACCAGGTAATTCGTAGAGGCACTCGTATCATCGCGAACAAACAGGTTGGTCGTCGGGGACACGCCATCGCAGCCGGTTGAGCCGCCAAGCGGATCGACCAGACGCACTTTGGCGTAGTAGTCACCATTGTCAGTGACAGCTGCATCCACAACCGTCAGTGTCGTTGATGTTGCCGTCGTCAGATCCGGAATATACGCAATCTCCGTTACACCAGGCACGTGGGTAATCAGCGAATCAGGCAGATCATTGGGATCAAAAATGTCAGCATCCTGAACACCATTGACCTTGTACCAGCTGATCGCATCCACAGCGACAGAACCGCGTGTGATACCTGCGGTGAAGACTGCATCCTGTGCCGTGTAAATTTGAGTGATGGGATCAGGAAGAATCGACACGTTACCGGAAATGGATACTGCCGGGCAGGCGCGAGGCCCAAAGAAGCGAACCGGAATACCCTGATAGAGATTGGGAATATTATAAACAACATTGTTGGGATCCGTATCATTGGGATCCATGGTGACCATATCAATACGCCAGTAGTAATCCTCACCATAAGCATAGGTACCATTGTAGCCGCTGTAGGACTGGGTGGCTACTTGATTGATCACATTCGAATGCAGAGACGTTGACGGCTGTTCGGCTGTCAAATCTTCCGCATTATCGGCAATATAAATCGCATAATGATCAAACATGACCTCATTTTCAGTCATCAGATCAATATTTGTTGTCCACGTATAAGTCGTGGCAGCCGTGGTGGCCAGATATTCATCTTTGGCCGGTGATACAGGCTGGACATAGCCGGGGGCCAGCAGGAATTCGCTGGGGCTCAACGCTTTGTCGGAAAGACGAACTTCGTCCAGATAGCCATAGAAACGATCGCCATGGCCACCGCCATACATGCCGCGACCCACGGTAATGTTACCAACATCCCAGTCGCCGCCGTCGCCGGCACCCAGGCTAAACGCCGTATCCGTGCTGCCGGGATTGGTCACAGTCATATCGGTCTCGGCAATCATGACATACCCGTTTTCAGGGGTGTTGTGGTTGTATAGATACAGCCGCAGATAGCGGCCGTCAGAAGTGGCCGCCATGGTGTACCACGGAGCATTGTTGCCATCAGGATCTGAAGAGAAGGTAAAGCCTGTATAAGCATTGGCTGCTGAAACGGCATCATGCCAGTAGCCCGCCTTATCGACGTACTTGATGGCAAGACCCATGGTCGGATTGTCGGTGGTCTGGAAATATAAAGCCGACAGACCCGGGTCCGTATTGCCTCCATTAATAGCAGCGCCCTGTGAATCACGGCCGACGATCGTTTTCCAACCGCCTGCTTCGGCCTTGAATGTCGCTTCAATGGTCCACTGAGCGGGCTCCCAGGTGGCCAGCGAGGTGTTCCACAGTGTCGGAGAGCCGGAGACGTTTTTAACGCTTAGAACGTTCGATTCACCGGTCCACGGAATGTTCGCATAAGGAACATTCGCGCGAAACTGCCATTGGCCGCTGTCCCAGACCGACAAAGCATTGCCGTTGCCTGAGCTGTCCAGCAGATCCGGGCTGAAAACACCAGCAGCTTCACCATGCTGAACATTGACCCCTGCCGGACCTTCTTCAAAACGCCAGTACGCAACCGTCTTGGCGCTGGCGGTAATGCCTGCAAGCATCAGGCATACACCGCACACGATAAATAAATTCCTTTTGTTCATTGTAACCTCCATAAATCAGTTAATAATACAGATACAATTGTCTGCACTGCAACATCCTGATAAATAGAGAGGGAATGGAAATTGCCGCCATTCCCTCTCTCCAAAATTGTTTCGCGTAATTCTGCTAAAAAACAGATTGTCACATCAATTACTTACGACGCATACGAGCCGCCAACAGGGCGCCAAGACCCAATACCGCCATCGTGGCCGGTTCCGGAACAACCATCAGGAACTGGTCTACGTTCAGCGCTGCATCGGAAATACGGACTTCATCGATGTAGCCATAAGCACGGTCGCCATGGCCGCCGCCATACAGGCCGCGTCCCACGGTCCAGTTTCCAGCATCCCAGTCACCGCCATCGCCGGCACCCGCCGACAGAGCAGTATCGGGACTGCCGGGGTTGACAGCCGACATATCGGTCTGAGCAATCATCTGCCAGCTGCCGGCAGTGGTTAGGTCTCTAAGCCACAAAGACAGCATTGTTCCATCGCTGACACCCGCCATGCTGTACCAATGTGCCTGTGTTCCATCCGGATCAGTGCCCCAGTCAAAGCCAACATACGAACCGGGAGCGGCAAGAGCCTCATGCCAATAACCCGAAACGTCGCAGAACTTGATCGCAAGGCCATTGTTTGGAATGGCCTGGAAATACAGGGCTGCCAGATTGCCGTCTGTATTGGTACCTGCGGTTGCGGTTCCACGGGAGTCGCGGCCAACGATAGTCTTATAACCGCCATTTTCCAGTTTAAATGTCGCTTCAACGGTAAATGCCGCAGGGGTTATCGAATTAATCGCATCGGCTGTATCTGTCCACATTGCCGGACCACCACCGGAATTCTTCACACTGTAATTATTGGCAACGCCATCAACAACCGAGCCTCCGACTTCGGTCTTATATACATAACCGGCAGCGCCTTCATTCCACACGGACAATCCGTTGCCATTTCCAGATGAATCAACAACACCCTCATAATACTGTCCATCCGCAACAGGATGCGGGACCTGAGCATCCGCCGGGCCTTCTTCGAAACGCCAATAGGCAACAGTATCAGCACTTACAGTCATTGATAACAAACTCACTACGGCCAATAATACTAACATTTGCTTTTTCATCTAAACCACCTCCAAACTTAACATCGTTTCTTATTTGTTTTCACTTAATTCAAATTCATGTGTGTGTTTGTGTTTTGTGTTGGTTATGCCATATTTTCCTTTCAAAAATACAGTTTTATTTGATTGTGAATATTTCCCCTCTTATATTAAACGCCCTGCATGGGCACTATTTTAAATTTTTTTGCGTGAAAAACCCTCTTCCGACAAATTCATTATTCTGATTTCACCCAGCTATCCGTGCGTTGGACATTCAATGAGACAAAATATACCCGCCAAAAACATTGCTGCATTTGCTATAAGTCTTGAACTAACAAGCAGATGCCAAAATCACTGCCTCATCCGCACAGAACCCGATCATCACCATATTTCCGCTGCTATTTCAGTCAGCTTTTAATCACTGTACTATACTGTATTGAGCCAGCTTTTTCAATAAAAAACTGATTTTCGGGACCTTTGGAGCCGCTCCATGAACCAATTGACCCGAATTCTTTAATTTGTTTAATACCAATCTCTTACGACATCTCATCAAATTAAATTCCAACCGCCAGACAGCAAACAGGACACTGCATATCTCGTCAAACATGCCGTCTTTTACAGGTCAAACATGGATTGGTATTCTACACTATTTACCACAAAATCGTAATTTTTATAAGACCTTGAAGCAACTCTTAACTTTTCAAAGAAAACTACACTTACCTTGCTGCTACCCTACAGCACAGCCCGATCATGTCACTGGCTTACCCTTGTCAATACAAGCTGCGGTTCGGCAAACAGGGCCCAGTCATAGCTGATTGCATACGGGTCATCGCTCTGGGTGGTAATCAGGGTCAGAAAACGGTCCCCGGGCAGCAAGGGAACTTCGGCCAGAAGCCGTTTGCCTGCCTCGGGAGCAACAGACTTCTTCGAAAACCGGACCTTGCCGTCAACCAGTACAAAGAAATCGACCCGCGGCACCACAATATCCGGAATATCCCGTACGTCATAAAAATCAAAAAACGTCTCGCTGATTCCATACAAGGAAGTAAATTGCCCAACATCATAGCCCGGCACCAGACGTCGGATTTCATCCAGATTGAAGGTAATTCCGCAGTTGGCGTGCATATTGATGGCAGGATTGCCGGCAACACCATACGCTTTGCCTGCCAGACGCAACTGGTGCCGATAGATTTTCGGGTTTGAATAGCTGTAATGCAGGGCCCCATTAAAGACCGTCCCGCTCCAGGCTCCTCCGTTGGTGGCCGGGCAATCATCAAATTGATGCCCCAGTGAAGACACTATCTGGCCGGGTCCGATTGGAATAAATACTCCATCCACAAACGGATTCGAAAAAATCGGACTGTAACTCCCTTCGTTTGAGACACTTACGGGTCCATCAAACAGCAGAGCATTGCCCGTCGTCAGATGATAGCCTTTATTGATCGTGCCGGTACCAAACCCATTTCCACCGCCAACCATATCTGCCAGATCCAGGGGCTGCCCCTTCCAGACTACGTTCTGTCTGGGATTAAACGAACGAACAAAGTCATCCGTTTTCAACCTCAGGCTTCGCACTGTTCCATTGCTTTGAATGCCTCGGGCCTGACCTGCCTCCAGGGTCTGAACGGTCTTGGCATTCTGTTTGGTTCCTGCAACCAGGTAAGTCTTCCCCTGAAAAACATGCAAATTCGTTTGCCCATTATTATCGGCCTGAATCCCAAATTCTGTGCCCAGATCAACAATCCTGGAATTCGGCGTCGTGACAGTAAAACCCCGCCCGATTTCAGAGACATAGGCATAGACTCTGCCATAGTCCATACGCAGCTCCGACGAGGTAGCCAGCTCAAATTTGGCGGGCGACTCGACAACCAGATCAACCCCATCGTCCATTTGAATCCGGGCAATCCCCTGCAGCAGGGTCATCGGGACCAGTGTTTTAATGCGTCCCTGAGGCCCGGGCATACGCATTTCTTCCGCCCATTGCACATTCATGGCATCCACCAGCGTCGCTGTTTCAATGCTGGCATACGGATGGAAATAAATGTAGGTCATCATCAGCAGCAAAGCCGCGGCCAGCGAGATGATGGTCGCCACCGACAAGCGATTGACTCGATGCTTGATGGGAACAATACGGCTGCGGTCGGGAATAATTTTGGCGGTGTCATCAGCCGTTTTGTCCTGCGGGACAGCCGGGGCGTTTTTCTCCTCCCAGCTTAATTCCCGCCATAACGACAGGTTTCGATCTTCCTGAGCAGCCTGTGGCTGATAAACAAAGCCGCCGGAGGTATTGACTGCCTCATAGACCATCTGGTCCTGCATGCATATTTGGATAAACAACTCACGCAGGGCCGGATATTGCTGCAGCCATGCCTTGAGCCGGTCCTGCTCTTGGACTGTCGCCTGATTGTCCAAATAGGCATAGGCCAGACAAACAAAGACGGCCTCGTCCGGCACATTGCTCAAGTTATTCTGATTTTGCTGGTTTTTGGACATTTTATTTTTTGTGGATGGCGCTTTGCCGCTGAATACATTCTGCCAGAGTCCTGTGAACACGACTTAAAGCCACATAGACCGATTCACATTTACGCCCGAGAGCATCGGCAAGCTTCTGGCCGGTCAAGTTTTCTCGATAACGAAAATGAATAATTTCCCGAGCATAGGCCGATAGCCTGCTGATGCAGGTTTCCAGATAGGAAAAAATCTCATGCTGTTCATAAGCACTGCGGTTTTCCCAAAACGGCTGCATAATATCCAGCATTTCATTATCAAAAACCTTGACTGGCTTGTTCTGTTCTCTCAGGACATTCAGTGCCCGCGTCCGGCAGGCGACCCAGAGCCACTGCTGCAAATGCTTCATGCTTTGAAATTTGCCGGCAGAACGAATCGCTTCAAGGGAAACACTTTGATAGACATCTTCACTTAAATGGTAATCACAGATGATCGAGCGGATATAGGAGATATACTTAATCCGGTACTGGAATATTAATGATAATATCTGCTCTTCCTGCACCCTGTCGGTGCTGTCTTCCAGCCCTTTTTGATCTGCCTTGTTTTCGGGATTATCTGACATAATTCCCCTTGGGGATAATTTTTATCTATTTATCCCCTCTATGCCAATCTAAGAAAACATTATACGCTTCATACTCAACAATGACTATACAGATAATTACCCGAAAATTTTGATTTACTTAACTTGCGAATTAAAATATTTTCTATAAGGTAGTAAAAACAGGTTTAAGCCGTAGTTTCAGAAAGACTATTTAGAATATATTTGTATAACAATGCCCGCAATAATCAGTCAGCCAGACACCACGGAAAAGCTCAAAATTCTCGGCCGGGATGGCCAATACGACCTTGCGTGTGCCTGCGCGACCAGCAAGGAAGAGCATCGCCAAAAAGGCCCTGACGGAAACTGGATATACCCGGTCGTGTTGCCTGGCGGCGGCTCAACCATCCTGCTTAAAACCCTGATATCAAACGCCTGTTCGAATGATTGTCTTTACTGCCCTCTTCGCGGCGGCAATGATGTTGCCCGATGCACCCTGGGTATCGAAGAAACCGCCAACTTGTTCATGGATTACCTTCGGGCCGGATTTGTGCATGGGCTGTTTTTGAGTTCCGGGCTGACTGGCACGCCGGATAAGACCATGGAACGGCTGAATGGAATTGCTTCAATTCTTCGCAAGAAACATCGATTTCGAGGGTATATTCATCTGAAAATCCTTCCCGGAGCATCGCCAGCCGCAATTGAAGAAACCCTGAAGCTGGCATCGGCAGTATCCATCAACATTGAAACCCCCGGCCAGGAATACCTGTCGCGATTGTCCCATAAAAAAGACTTTCTCAATGATATTATCGCTCCGATGAAGCTCATCAGCGCACTGACTGCCAGGGGCAGCAGATACCAGCGAGTTAAGCAAACCACCCAGTTTATTGTTGGCGCGGCTGGAGAATCTGACAAACAGATCGTCCGCTATATGGGCAGGCTCTATCAGGGATTGAAACTCAAGCGGGTCTATTTCAGTGCTTATCAATCCAGCGTGGGCTCTCCTTCATTACCGGGCGACAGCGAAATGCCGGCACAGCGGCTCATTCGGGAACACCGGCTTTATCAGACAGATTTTCTGATGCGGAAATATGGATTTACCGACTCAGATATCCTGTTTAATGAAGATGGACGCTTGTCACTCGAAAAAGACCCCAAACTGCTCTGGGCGGAGGCTCACCCGGAGTATTTCCCAGTCAATATCAACAAAGCAGATAAGTTTTCTCTGCTGCGCGTGCCCGGTTTAGGCCCTACTGCCGTCAAAACCATTCTTGAAGCTCGAAAAATGACGCACATCACGAAATTGAGGGATGTGCTTCGTCCGACCAAGCTAACCCAAAAAGCCTTATCTTATATTACCTTCTAAATAAGGTTTTGCCTCAAGCACTGTTTCATGCAGCCGGATTTCATGCCCATCCGGAGAGACGGTAATATCCTGGCGTGAAAATTGTTTGCCGACGACCAGTTCAAGTGACCAAACGAGGGATAACAACTCCCCTGAAAAACTGTACGGCCCTTCAGGAATTTTAAACTGGTAGGGACGCCGGTCGTTTTGCTGGGGATCGCTAAATTCAACATTTTCGACAATGCCTACATCTTCTGTACCCTTGCCTTTGGTATACCACAACAGTCGCAGACACGCTTTGGGGGGTGTCGAGTCTGCCTGCCAGTGAACCTGGCCGCGGATGATCTGACCGGGCTGGAAGGATGTTTTCAAATCGTCAATATCGATGGTTAATGGACTCATACTGTATTTCGTCCTATATCACAGGTTGAGGGCTCACACAGAATTGATATTCCTGTTTGACATCCGGCCAAAGCGGGATATCGGCCTTGACGTCAATCGCCCAGATAATCTTGTTATGTTCGGCCTCGAAGGAATGCATTGTGCTTTGGGGAATCGTAAAATGAACCTGGCCCGTTTTCATCTCATGCCGCAACGCGGTGGACAGAAGTTCTTTTTCGTAGAAGAGCTTGCGATGCGTATTGGAGCCCTCTCCATCCGTGTTTACGACTTCTTCCCTGGCAGTTAATTTAATGACTAATTTGCGGATTCGACCGGCCTGACCATGGATTGTCCACTGGAGCTGACCATTGCCGCCCAGACAGAGTAATGCAGGCTGAATAGCTATCTCGAATCGCGGATTAAACAGGGCCAGGAACTGGTAAATCACCCAGATAACCGTTCCAATCCCCACCAGGACAAAAGGAATCATAAACAGCGTCAAACACCAATCCGGGCGGCCGGTCTTAAATCCAGAGAATACCTCATACACAAAAAACGAAACCAAGCCATTCCAGAATCCGCAGAATATCAATGGAAAAACCAGCATTGCTATCGGATGTTTTTGCGGCTTGAGGGCGATTTTGTCTTCCCTTGGCCCATAATACCGCTGATAGCCGGATGAATGGAAGGACGTAAATGCTGTTTGGGGTTTCCAGCCCCCGATGGACTCTTTGGCCGCACGACGCTTCATGCCGATCACTGCACCAATCATGATCGCCAGACCCACCCCAACGAAAATCAGGGGAAACAGGCCAATCGCGTATTTCCAGGTCAGGTTTCGAATCAGGACCGCATCGCCGGGTGATTCGGGATTGACATAACAGACGGTATTTTTGAGCTTCAGGTATTTATCCACCACCTCTCTTTTGCCCTGATAACCACTGCTGGAGCCGCTCATGAAATCATAGCGGTTGCTGCGATGCTCCTTATCGTCAAACACATATTCATATAAGATATCGACACTGTAGGTGGTGCCATCATCCGAATCATGGCTGAGAACCTGTCCGGAAATGATGGTGCAGGGCGTTTCAATCCATGTTCTGGCACGAAACATATCCAGCATGGGCTGAATCAAAAAGATATAACTGAATCCCGACCCCGCGGCGAAGAATACAAATCCAAACAAAAGCAATCCCCATTGGCTTTTTCTGGTTTCTCCCTTTACTTCGGGTAAAACGGCTTTCTGGGTTTTTGGCTTTGACTTATAGAACCATGTACCATAGATACCTCCGATACCAATAAGCACAAACACAAAGGGAATCAGGACAAAGCAGGCCATACTGAGACTATCCTGTTCAAGGATCGCTTCGGAAGGATTTTTGGGATTGACATAACATTGTGTTTCGAGGCCGGCCTGATAACGATCCGCCAGCTTCTGTGCTTTAGCATAATTATCAGAGCCGGAATCCTTGAATTGATAGCGTGTAGATTGATACGTCGCCCCATTGACCTGATATTCGTACTTGACGGCAAACCGATAGGGATTTTCAGAATTGGATTCCTGAAGGACGGAACTTTCCAGAATGCGGCAACTGACGACAGACCAGCTTCGCCGATGGATTGCTGAAACGACTTCTCGGACGAGAAAAACCTCAAACAACAATCCCATGCCCAGAAAGAACATAAAAAAAACAGTGACAAACAGTCTGCCTGCAACCGAATCAGGCTTATTTGAATCGCAGCTGGTTGTCCTGTGACGTCGAAGCTTCAGTTGCACCTGTCAGCCTCCTTTTCCTGCAAATCTTTATGAGACTTTAGTGATTACTATTTCAATCCTTCACATTTCGTTTTAGTACTATACTATAAGACTCCAGAAACCGCCATATTTTCCAGTGTATTAACCGAACATTTTTAAGCAAAAAGAGGATATTCTTGACACTGCAAGGTGATTATCGTAAAATTTATTCGAGTCGAATGGAGAAAAAATGGCTTACTGGTTAGGTTCAATTCGGATATTCATTCTATTGTTTGTGGCGGTGGTATGCCCATTCAGCTCGTTCTGTGCTCAGGCAGAAGAGCCAGGCAGGGTCTACACTATCCGCTTTGCTGTGATTGAACCGCCGGTGGTTGCCCAAAAAGATATTACGGTAAAAGCCCCAATGTCCAACCAGCAGACAGAACCCAAAGCTCTTGAATGCAGCGGACTGGCCTGGCTGGATGGGATCTTAATTATTGTCAGCGATCGACATGAGCACCTGTTGTTTACCTGCCCGATCGATTTGAATAAAATGGAGATTGGGACACCGGACCATCAGGTTATGATTCGTAACGAACAATTTCTGCTTGATGACGCGGAGTCACTGGCCCTTGTGAAAAAAGATGGTGACGCCTCTTTGTATGTAATGTGTTCTCTGAGCAATGCCCCGAATGCGCAGCCTCTGCCGCAACGCCGCCATTTATTTTACGGTAAGATCAGATCCCTCCAACCGCTGACGCTGGATCGCAGCAAAGTAATCTCGGCTGGAACGCTTCGCCAGCAGTTGGAAAGCCGTTTTGAGACGATTGGATTCCTCCCTTATTACACCTTTAATGCGGACCCTGGCGAAAACAAGAATACCTATCGCTGGGCCAATGCGGAGGGAATCACCTTTACCCCCGATGGCCGGATGCTGCTTTGCGGGATGAGAAATCCGTTATTTGACAACACCGCGATGCTGTTTGCGGTGTCGGGCATGCCCGAAATGGGACGGCCCGTCCAGCCGGATTCATTAAAGGTAATCGACTTGTTCTTACTGGACCTGGATGGCCGGGGAATCAGTGATCTGTGCTGGGATCCCATCACCCGGGGATACCTGATTACCGCAGCCAAAAGCAACGGGCCTCGGCTGAATCCCAACAGTCCGTACCCCCCTAATACGCTGGACAGTGCCCTGTTCTGGTGGAGCGGAAATAAAAAGGACAGCCCAATTCTGGTTGCCCGCATTCCGGACATGAGCATCGAAGCCGTTTGCCGGCTGGGCGACAGCCGCTATATTGCGTTAGGCAGTGATGAAGGTGATATCAGTGAAGGACGCGGAGCCCGACAAAGCATTTTGACAATCATGGAATTTACGGGAATTCCCCGATAACTGGATAAGTCATGATGGATGAGTCGAAACACAGCCCTCAGTTCAGTCCCGACGACCAGAAGGCCTTCGCGGAAACGCTGGCGACCAACCATGGCTCCGGCGGCAAGCCGCTGAGTTCTGACACCGGCATGCCGGCGGTTTCGGACAGAACCGCCACGAAAGCCCAGCCGTGGGTCGGCAAAGTCATGGGGCATTTTAAATTGCTGCGACTGATTGGGGAAGGCGCTATGGGGCTGGTGATTCAGGCCGAAGATACGCATTTAAAGCGGATTGTAGCACTGAAGGTTCTGCGGAAAAAACTTTCAGAAGGCGAAAAGGGCAAAGATGCCGTCGAGCAGTTTCTCCGTGAAGCCCGTGCGGCCGCATCCATCGAGCATCCCAATATTGTCCGCGTCTATGAAATAAACCAGCACGCCGGCTGGTGGTATATTGCCATGGAAATGGTCTCTGGAAACAGCCTTCAGGAGATTGTCAAGGCTGCCGGTGCCCTGCCGGTATCCCGGGCGTGTCCAATTATCGCCGATGCGGCCATCGGGCTGCAAATTGCTCACGAACTGGGCATGATTCACCGCGATATCAAGCCCAGCAATATTCTGGTGACCCGCAACGGCCATGGGAAAATCAGCGACTTCGGCCTGGTCCGGGTGGATGATCCCAACGATCCATTTGATACCTATGCCCAGCAATCCATTGGCACGCCGCACTATATGGCACCGGAAGTGATTCGGCGGGAGCCGCTAACCCCGGCCGTCGATATTTATAGCCTGGGGGCAACCCTGTATTATGTTCTGGCCGGTCGGCCTCCGTTTGCCGGGGGGAAAATGGAGGAGATACTCAGGCAGCATCTGCATTCTGAACCGCCGGATATTCTTCAGTATATGCCAAACTGTTCACCGGAGCTGGCCTCGCTGATTCAGCGAATGATGGCCAAGGAGCCGGGAGTTCGTCCCTCCGCGGGAGAGGTTGCCGCCATTCTTCACGCAGAATCCATAACTTTTTCATCCGACCCTCAGGCGACAGGTGGTCCCGGCGGTTCCACACTAGCCATGGACTGGCAGGGTGTGCTGCAGAAGACACGAACCACTATACCAGGTCAGCTTACCCATACAAGCCTGAAACTGCCGGCACAAACGCGATTTAGACGGCTGCTGTCGAAAATCAGCATAGTATGGCGAATCGTGATTGTATTGATACTGATTCTTGTCATTGGCAGCATGATTATAATATTGAGTTCTGAAGGTACTCCGAAACAGAATCGCCGGGCTGTTGAAAAACTATTTCCCGACGCCCCCGAGAGTTTTGGAACCCGAAATACCGGAATCCCCCCCACCCCTGAACCGTTGACGGAGGTACCCGGTTTTTCATGGAAAGGCAAAGTGGATACCTCAGGAGTTGAATTTGTAGCCAGTCAATCCGGCCGATACTTTTATTCCATCGAAGACCGACGTGCCATACTTATCAGAGCCGATCAGTATAGAGGGTATACCTCTGAAGACGAGGCCATCAAAGATGGCAAGCAACCTGCCCCATGATACAAACATTGCCCGTATTCATTCAGAATAAAGAACTGCTTCTTTTCTTACAGATTGGAACGCCATACGAGAGTAATCTTGTCTCCATATATTAACGCATGGCTCCTTTATGCTTAATAAGGACCATCGGCAATCTTCTGGATTGTTTTCTGGGCTGTTGATGACCGCGAGATTTCCCGGATTGCTTCATAACCCGATCTCCTGTTTACAAAAAGTTCGTTAAATCCTCTCCCACGAGTCTCAGGGAGACTAAGATTTGGCTATTATGGCATAAATGGATAACGTACAGGGTAAGGTGTTGCCTGTCCCGTGCCACTGCCGGCCAGAATGCTGAGCGCAATCAACAACAAAAGCATCGACAATAAAATGATTGCGGGCCAGAACCATGAGGCATGAATCATTTGATTAAAAAACGTACCCACAGAATGCCAATCCGTCCTGTGAAAATGAGGTAAATGAAGTTCACGCATAGTATTACCTCCACGTCTAAACAATCATTCTCTAATTTTATACGATGAACTCAACAGAAAGTTTGAACATAAAATCTGATTCAATCTCATGAACATCAGGAGGGTTAAAACCTTTACCAAATGAATACTCAACACGTCTCTTTTGCCGCGAAGATGGCAACTTGACACAACGCAATGTGCTTAGCCATGTCTCAAGGGATAATTTCATTCAGAATCAGCCTGTAACCCTGAATTCTCGCACATCTAGATACAGAAATTCAATTTCTATCAGTTTTTCTGGAATGGATAAAAAGGGCAATGATTCTTGACTGTTTGTGTAGTTTTTCATAGAATTACCCCAATTAGGATTGAAACATAATCACGAACTCATAAAAAGGCCAAACACCTCATCGGGAGCCAGGGTATGAATAATCTGACAAGACGCAACCTTTTGAAAAAAACAGGATTAACTGCCGCCATTTTAGGGGTATCCGCAAAAGCTGCACAGGCCGCAGACATCATTCAGGGCTTCGGTGATACACACACAGAGATTGCTGTGGAGGAAGAATGGCAACAAAAGCATGATCGCAAGATAAAAGTCGGTATTGCAGGCTATGGTTTATGCAAATTCGGGGCTGTTTTTGGCTTTCAGGATCATCCCAACGTTGAAGTGGTTGCGGTGACGGATCTCGTGCCGGAGCGGTGCCAGGGATTGTCCCGGGATTGCCGATGTACAAAAACATATCCCAGCCTTGAGGACATGGTCAAAGATGATCAGATTGAAGCCATTTTCTGTGCCACGGACGCTCCGCATCATGCAGAGCATTGCATCCTGGCGCTGAATCATGGCAAGCACGCGGCATGTGCGGTTCCTGCGGTTTTCAATTCGGTTGAACAGGCCCACCAGCTTTTCGAAACCGTGAAGAAAACAGGCCTGAACTATATGATGTTTGAGACATCCTGTTTTCATGACGACTTGTATGCGATGACGAAACTATACAATAGCGGCAAGCTGGGCAAATTGGTTTATAGTGAAGGTGAATATTATCATTATATGCCGACACCTCTTGATTCCTATAAGGGCTGGCGAATAGGCTTGCCGCCGCAGCTTTACCCTACCCATTCGAATGCTTACTATTGCGGGGTAACCGGCGGCAGCTTTACAGAAGTCACCTGCCTGGGAATGCCCAGCAGTCTGCCTCAATTCACGCCTGAGAATAATGCCTATAAGAACCCATTTGGTACAGAGATTGCGTTATTTCGCACCAGTGAAGGTGGTATGGCACGCATGGCCGTCAGTTGGGACACGCCGGGACACCATGGTGAAATGGGGCGAATTCGTGGACAAAAGGGATCTTTTTATGATGTATTTCTGGGCTTGGAAAACATAGAAATCCCGAAGAAGTTCCCGCTGCCTCCAAAGGTCTCTGCGGGGGGACATGGCGGTTCCCATGGTTATCTGATAAATGAGTTTGTGATGTCAATTTTGGAAAATCGCAAACCTTTGGTTGATATTGTAATGGCCCTTAATATGTCAGTTTCGGGAGTAATTGCGCATCAATCAGCACTGAAGGATGGTGAAACATTGAACATCCCTCAGTTTGTTCTGTAGCAGCATTTATCCAATACTTGCCCCGCGACAAGCAAGTGCCCGGTGCCATTGTGGAATCCAAACACCCTGCAGCTTCCGTTCATCGAGCTGGAAGATGGATAGCGAAATCTGCATAACGACGCTTTGGATCAAACCCGGAAAAAGTACAAAAAAGACTACTTGCAAAAGATGCTGACATATCACCATACCTTTGCTTTTCGGAATTACCATGTCATTGACACACGCTGCACATCCTCGATAGCCGGGGATTTAAAAAATAGAGTTTTACTTTTTTCATCCCAGGTGTAACTGTCAAATTCTTTGCCATCGACGGTCATTTTGGACGGCCGTTCGGGCAAACGGAGCCTGGAAACAATATTGACCGCTTTGGGGCTGGTGAGGGTAAATTCGATGCCAGTATCGATATCTTTCCATATCTCGATGCGAGCGGCAGAGGCCACAGGTTCGGCCTTGTCGGATGGAACCTCATTCAGGTCGAGCAGCCAGGCACACTGGCCGGGTTTGAGAGTAACCGTCTCACAAACCGGCAGCTCGGCGCTGAAAATATCAACAAACAGGCCTTTGAGTTCAAGCGGCTTATCCGAGATCGAATCCTCCAGGCAGACGGCGATAATATAGGGACCCCGGTTAAGCTGCAGGAAGTTGTTTTCGATGTATTTCAGACCAACCGCTTCGGCGGCCTGTTTTATCCGGGTACGGTATTCGTCGGCAGCGGCTTTGGAGCGGGTATAATATGCTGGATGTTTGCGGGCAACAAAAACATGCCCTTTGCCAAAGGTGTATTTTCCGTCTGCGGCGGTTCGACTTAGCCCCAGCAGTTCCATCAAATGCTGGGAAGGCGCTGCATACTTATTTTTGCCGGAATTCCACCATTCCGAGACTGTATTAAACGGATCGGTGTCGGCTCCGACATAAACCAAAGCCCCGCCTTTGGCGGTCCATTCGGCCAGGGCTTGATTGATTGCAGGCGACTGCGGCTTGATGAACTCGTAGCTGACCACAAGGACCTGATAGCCTTCCAGATAGTTGGCGAACCGGGCCGCATTATCCAACTGCACGGGCTGAACGGGTACGCCGTGCTTAAGCAGCGGCAGGGTCAGGCCGTAAAAGCCCGAAAAGTCGTGAATATCCGACCGCTGGGCTTTGGCCGGGTCGCTGCCATTGTCCTGGGCCAGTCGATACGCAGGCTCGGCACGCTGGAACATGCCCGAGTCGGCAATCAGGACACCGATGCCATGGGTACTGCTGACCCACTGGCTATCCGGCTGATTCATATCGCGAAGCTGGTTAAAGACGGTACAAAGAATCGTGGCGTAGTCGGCTGGAATCGGAGCTGCATCGGCGGCCCCTGAGGGATATTTGCCGCGAAAGACCCGCGGCGGCCACGGGCAGATTTCATAATGCCAGACATGCGGGTGGAGCAGCGAGGCGATGAGAGTCGCCTTGTAGTTAAACTGATAATCGTTCCAGTCGTAGCGGGGATTATCTTCGATGGGGTCATGCAGAAACCACATCCGGCGGCTGGTATTGCGTACCAGCTCCTGCATCACACCATATTCCAGAAATGCCGTTTCAAAAGTCCGTTCGGCCCGGCGCCCCTGATAGACATTGGGAGTGCGTGAGGTCCCCGTCCAGATTTGGGCAATACAGCCGTCGATGACATCCGAATCTATCAATGACGACTGGGGCGAGACGATACACCATTGTGTATAGTTAATCAGGCTGTGCGTAGGAACATAGATTCTGACTTTTCGGTTGTATTTCTGGAGGGCGTATTCCTTGCAGGTCTCGGCCACCCGTCGAAGTGTCCGGCCAAAGAGGTAATACTTCAACTGGCTGGCTTTATATTGGGCATCCGCGGAGGTGTCCGGACGCACAAAGGGAGTATCATAATAAAGCTGCCATTCCCGCTGGAAAGCCTCGGAAAAGCCGGTGTAAGCCCAGAACTCCGGCTCTTCCAGATGAATTGCCACCACACCAGCGTCAATCATATTCTTGAGTTTTTCGGATATATAGTCGGCAAATTCGATGGAAGGAACGATATAGGGGACACGGTGGCCGTGAAGCTTTAATGAGCCGTTTGCCTCCATCTGGCTCAGCGACATAATATCGTTGCCCTTGAGGTCTCTGAAATCCGCATAGGCTCCCCAGGCTATACCCGTCATCAACTGAGGGACATATCCCTTATCCACCCACGACTGGATAAATTCGGGAAGCTTGGGATTGTCGGCCCCATAGACCATCGCAAAATCGTTGCGGAAATCGCAATAAGGATTATACGGCCCGGCATCCTGAAATCCGGTCAATTCCAGGCTTCGATCGGTCACCAGCCTGACTCCCGCGGCAGAACAAAGACAAGATACAGCCATGTTCAAAACCAAACCCGAAAACAGCATTGCTCGTTTCATCGTACAAACCTCATTATCTGTATGAATTTTCATCTGTATTGCATATCCGCACTACACCGAATATCCTATCCGATACGTCCTGAACTTTAGCCGGGCAGGTTGTCTATATCATTCAGACGAAATATCGGTTTTCAGGATTACATCCAGTTTGGTGTGAAAAGAAATTAATTTTGTTGACCCATATATCGCTTTTTCTATAAAATCACCCCAGTTCAACGAAAAATCGGATTGAAGACTACAAGGAAAGCGCCTGTGTGTAATGAACAAAGCAAATACCGCCCTGTCAAATACAGCAAATCCCTGATTATTGTTCTTACCGCCCTGTCGGCATTGTACGGCACGGCATCCACGTCGTTGGCAAAAGGACTTGTTCGCGCTGTCTGTTTTGTGCCCAGCGACCGAACTTGCCTGCCGGATTACGAAGAGCGGCTGGATCGCGTTATGAACGAGGTGCAGCGGTTTTACGCGGAAGGAATGGCGGCGGCGGGATACCCCGACAAAGGATTTGCACTGGATCTGAATGATGCAGGCAAGACACGGATTCATGTGGTACAAGGGGCTCATCCCGCCAAAATCTATGGCCGGGATGCCTGGGATGCGGTCAGGAACGAAGTAAAAGCAGGACTGAAAACGGCCGGGCTGGACATGGATCAGGAAACAGTTGTGATTTTCCAGGTGCTGCTGGATTGGAAGGATGGCAAGGCAACCGAAGTCGGCCCCTATGTGGGCGCCGGCAGTCATCTGGGCGGTACGGCATGGGTCTATGATGATGCGAAACTTGATCCAAAACTGCTTGCATCGACCGAACCGGGCGGCTGGTATGGCGGGCCATGCTCGATAGGTGAGTTTAATTCGCATTATATCGGCGGTGTGGCTCATGAACTGGGGCACGCCTTTGGCCTTCCCCACGCCTGCCAGACAAAAGCTGATCGTCAGAAGGGAGCGGCACTGATGGGACACGGCAACCACACCTACGGCCAGCAGTTACGCAATGAGGGGCCGGGGACATTCCTCACCCAGACCAGCGCGATGATGCTGGCCTGCACGCGTCCCTTTGCCGGCGACCTGCCGGGGGCCAAACAGCGCCCCGCGTGTGAGCTTACTGAGATAGAAGCAGCATTTCATGACGGGGACCTTATGCTGTCGGGAAAAATAGAGGCGTCGCCGGCGGTGTATGGTATTGCAGCCTATAACGACCCGGCCAGACCAGAGTCCGACTATGATGCGGTAGGATGGACCTGCCCGGTTGACCCGCAGGGCCGATTTCAACTGAAAATCGGGGAACTCGAGACCGGCACCTATCAGCTCCGGCTCATTGCCTGTCATGAAAACGGTGCCAAGAGCAGCTTCGCCTATGATTATGAGGTGGATAAAGACGGCAGGACGCCGCTGGAGGCATTCGAATACCCGACGCTGCTGAATAAGGCCATTGACGCTTATCAGGCTTCCGACAAAGAACGAATGCTGGCCGCAATTGATACGCTCGAAAATCGTTATGGCCACGTCGAGACCGTCAAAAAGAAAACGGCCAGCCTGCGTCGCCTAGCAGAGCCTATAAAGCTGGAATCGGCAAAGACGCTTGCTGAGTCCGTCAAACAAATCGATCTGGCGACGATTATATCTATTCACGAATCCGTGGGATGGAGACGCCCAATGCGCAACCAAACCCCCACCGAAAGCGACAGGGGTTGTTTTCTGGAAGTCGGCGGCGATGTGTTCGCTTCCGGATTTTATTCCCACGCGCCATCACGCTGGACCTTTGACCTGGGACGCCAATGGAAATCACTGAGCTTTGGCTGCGGTCTCAAAGACGGGTTTGACGGCTCCGTCGTCTTTGTTATCCTTAAAGATGGGAAAGAAGCATTTCGCTCAAATATCGTCAGGAAACATCAGGTACAGCGGTCCCAAATCGACGTTGCAGACACAAAGACTCTGGAGCTGATCGTCGAAGACGGCGGCGATGGAACCAGCATGGACTGGGGCCTTTGGCTTGAGCCTGTACTCAGAAGATAGCTTCAAACAGAGATTATGGCTGTTATGCCGAAAACAAGAAACGAAGTCTTAATCCATTGACTTGCTGCCGGACACATAAACATGGCACTCCTGTCGGGTCCAAAACAACGT
>JAFGQP010000219.1 GCA_016935635.1 Sedimentisphaerales bacterium | reverse complement strand
TTCGTCATTTTACCTATCAGGACGCAGAACCCCGACTGAAGTTGCCCGTATTCAGCCCCTCCGTCGCCCGGCAGGACCCCGAGGCTGCGGCGGTTGGCGAGGCGGTCATGCGGAGGTTTGATCCCCCCTCATACGATACGAGGCAGGAGTATCTGTCCGGCCTGGCCTTGCAGTATCCGGACAATCCATTCTTTATTTATGAATTGAAGGATTTTCTGGGCGACCTGTCCACCGAAAAACTGCTGGCGATGGATCCGCATAACGGTCTCTATCACTTTCTGAAAGCGAATGCCATGGTCTGCAAGGAAGGCTTTGCAGGCGTTGACAAGGCCCTGGCCGAACTGGAAACAGAGCTGGATTGCCCGCATATCACCCTGCCGTATGAGCTATATTATCCCCGGGTCCAGGCGCTCTTTGAGCAGGAAAAAATCGCTCAGAGCCGGGAGTTTATGATCCATGGGCCAAGGTCGTTCCCCGGCTGGCTATTGTCCCGCTTATCCGATTCGATTCGCAGTTATGCTCGTTATCTGATTATCAATGGACGTGTTGAAGAGGCTCAGGCCATTCATGACCGGCTGGAAAGATGTGCCGTAAAAAGCGCCTGCTTGCCCATGAATCTTGCATCGCCGGGACGTTTTCTGTGCCCGGAGTTCAACTCTCAGGAACCGGATTGCTGCCCCATCCAGACTGTCGAACTGCAGCGGCTTTTGCTCACTCCCGAACGCTCCCGACAGCTTCGACTGGAACTGCTGGCATGGAAAAACTGGACCTTCCGGTATTCAAAAAACCAGAGAGATGTCCGAGAGAGTATCCCCCGGAAAATAGCCCGCCGGACGGAGTTCGTATTCCCGGCAGCGCTTCATGCAGGCCAGATGCTGCTGGCCTGTCTGGCGGGACTGATTTGTTTTTCAAGTCTTGTACTCTGGCGAAAAGCGGACTTTGTTCGGATAGAATTTTCGCCATGGCTTATCCTTGTAATCAGCGGGACGGTTTTTCTGCTGATAACCCAGTATTGGGCTTTTCGGCAAATTGATGAGATGAATATACCATTCTGTGGACTGGAGCGGATATTAATATCTCCGTATGAAGTCATTCGGCAGAACAAGGCATGGTTGTCGTATCGCATCATCGAAATCTTCTGCGGGGCGTGTTTGCTTGTGATGTGGCTGGGCGGATGGCTCAGACGCCGGCTGGTTGTGTGCATGCTGCTGGCCGGCTTCTGGGGCTGTCTGGCGCTGGAGCTGTCACGATGGGGCATTGCGTATTTGGTACCGATGTTCATATTTGCCGTCCTGTCAACACTGGTCCTGTCCAGTTTAAAAGAGCCTAATATGCCGGACTGCCGGGAGACGCGGATGCTTTGGTCGAACCAGCCTTATGCTTTGGCATATCGGGGACGATGCCTGCAGATGATGATCAGATGGACCTTGTTGTATCTGGTGGTTTTCACCCTTTGTGCGCCGCCGGTAAGTCAGGCAGTAATCAATTCAAACGCCAGATCCATCGGGTATTACCGAAACACGATGCAGCAGTCTGAATACAAGTTCCATGAGTCGCTTTATTCGCAGATGCTGTCTCGTTTTGACAGGCCGGATTTGACCTGGAATCAGGCCCGGCAATTGCTGCCGTGTGTGATGCCCGAGGATTTGCCTGCGATCCTGAATAACATCAAGTCGCTCAATCTTGTGAGCTATCAAACATTGTATCCCGACCTGTCTTCGCCTGGAATGATGTTGGACGATTTCGGCATGGAAGGTTATCATCGATATGCCTCGATGCAGGATGATTATGAGTTGGGAGCAGCGATGGAGCAATGCGGCAGGGAGGCCATGCCGCATTTCCTCATCCATTTCAAGCAGCCGGATTCATTTCCTGCACTCTACTTCCGGTGCAAACTGGGCGACCCCAATGCTGCCGAAATCATAAAGGCTAAGCTGCTCCTGTATCAACCCGCCGATACGGAAAACTCGAATCTGCCGCAAGAAGATCATGAGCCCGGATTTTCAGCGACTCGTGCCATGGAGGCCCTCGCCTGGGCGGGTGATTACGATGATGCGATTGGCTTTTATCAGCAGCACATCACCCATCGCAAAAAAGATGGTCTGGAATATCTCGATTATGGTTTATTATCATTGCTGCCGGATGCATATCGGGCCCGGATGGTTGAATGGCTGGCTCAGTATGCCGTTGCGAATCAAGATGACGGCCTTCTGGGTGATTTATGTGTGACGGAGTCACGCTATTTGAGCACTCCCATGCTGCATCGGTCAATCGAGGCATTTGTGAACAAGGAGCACTGGAATTATAGTGGGCTCGTCACAGGCAGACCTGTTATTGATGCGGTTTGTGCGGAAGTCCTGATTCGAGGCTTGGATTCCACGGATGAACAGATTGCTTTCGCATGTCTGGGCCTTCTGAAATCCGCCGGCGTGCAGCTAAGCCCTGAGCGGCTCGAACTGCTGCGCCGCCACAATAATGCCCGAATTCGAACCGCAGCGATAAGGATGTTTGCCGAGAGAGGACTTACTGTCCCAGAAACCAGCCCAGCCGCTTGCCTGATTCAGAGCTTAGTGAATCAGATCAAAGCAAAGACAAAATAGCGATATTGAATTAGGGCTGCGAGAAGATATCATCCATAATGGTTTCCGGCTCGGGGGCGGTGCCTTGTTTCCATTCCTTGACCAGTTCACCATTAATCAGGGCGATGACATACGGGCTGGTGATAGCCCAGATCTCGTCCTTTTCCTCTTTTTCTTTGAGCTTGCCTTTGAGGCAGGGGGTGTCGGCGGGAATGGGGCCTTTGTCGCTGTATGGAGGAATGGCAATGTAAGCAAAAGTCAAGCTTTCGTCGCCGAGTTCTTTCATTTTGCGATAATACTGGTCGTATTTGGGGACCATGGTCGCACAGGTTGGGCAGTCGTGATGGTACATCAGGACGATGACGATGCCTTCCTTGAGCTGGTCGGCGATGTCAATCTGCTCCAGCCAGGCGGACAGTTTGACTTCCTGGGCCGGCGGGGTGTTTGCCTCCGGAGTGACAGGTTCTACAGGCTGGATATTCGGGTCCGTCTGGGGGACAGGAATCACAACCTCTACAGGATTATTTGGCTCTGTTTTGGCAGGTGTTGTTTCGGTGGTGTTTTCCGGCACATTCACCTGCGTTTGAGCCAACTGACTTTCGACCTCTTTGCGGATGGTCTCAGTCAGTTTCTTGACGTACTCGGGGTCATCTGCATGTGGCCGGTTGCAGGGCTTATAGATATATTTAACTGTGGGTTTGTCGATTTTATCCGGCGTTATCTGGATGGGCTTGAAGGCCACCATGGCCGGAGCGGCAAAGATCAGAGTCGCAAAAATCGGGACAGCAAAGACAATGGCATGATACACATTGGGCCAGGGGGGAGGCAGAAGTTTGTAATCTTTGCCCGGCCGCCAGATGACCAGCAGGAGGAAAAACGGAATATCGATGAAGCTCAGCGTAATCCATGGCCTGACATGGACTTGACCGAAGCAGCCGCAGGACTCGTCGCCGATATGCATCTTGTAGGCGGTTATGACGATAAAGCCCAGAAAAGATAAAGTTCCGACAAGCCAGGCGGCTTTGCGGAAAAGGCCGCTGACCAGCCAGATGCCCAGGCTGAGTTCAAGAGGTATTTGCACTAGAAAGAATTCATAAGATTCCCACAGGCCGCCTTCTTTCCACCCAAGGATTGGTTCAGTCAGCAGTTGATGAAATTTCATGATCGACGCGATGATAAGCATCAGCCCGGCCAGCGTCATGATGATCCTGTTCATTGTTTTCATAGCATAAAGGCCTTTATTATGGGAATTATGGAGTACTTATTATTGGTATTTATTACGTCCACAATATAACAGATGTTCGGAATTTCACAATAGTTACTTGGCTGCTTTTCGAAGGATATTGGATCAATTGGCTTTACTGTGCAGCCAGGAGCTGAGGAAGGCAAGGTTTGATATTTTAAAATTTATAATATTTGAAAAACAGACGGGAAATGCATACAATGATAGCAGCATTAAATACAACGGTATGTTCTATTGCGATTTGTCGGTTAGAGTTCATCCGATGTTACGATGGAGGTTTGGGATTGGGAACGATAACGATTAAAAAAATCAGATGGATTGGAGGTGTCGCAGCACTGATTCTGGTGTCAGGAGGAATTCTGCTTTATCCCCGGTTCAAATTATTGGTTCAGTACCAGCGATTGTGCTCTGAACCTCAGGTTTTGATGCGGTTAAAGAATCTGCCGGCGGTTGATGCTCTCCAAAGTGTCAATGCACCGGACAGCATATCGCTTGGATATGTTCGGTTTGTTCTCCCGAAAGAAGAAATTCAGAAGATATCTTATTTTTCCAACAATGATGTCATTACAATCTCTATGCCTACAGGGCAAATCGGTTTTATGAGGCCGTTTGCGGTCTTGGATGAAACAAAATCAGAGCCTGTGAATCTATTGGGATGGGAACCGGTCAAAGGCAAGGCCTCTGTCAGTGACAACGGGAACAATAAACAGAAGATTCGTTTCCTGACTGAGTGGCAGCAGAGTCCCTATGATTTTGAAAAACGGATTATGCACACTGTTCCCTCCTCATTATCCAGCCTGGTTTTCATGAGCAAAGACCGGTTATTTGATTATGTAAACCGCATGGAATGGAAAGCATGGATGACGGATGGGAGCGACTGCCGTTTTTTAGAAAATAATCTCTTCAATGCAATTGTTGTTATGACGCCAGTTCAAGAGAAAATTAAAACGGATATCAAGATATTTCACAAAACAATAAATCTTCGACAGTTTATTATCGTAAACAGGCCTGCCGAACATTTCGGGCAGGATTGGATCAATACATTCATTTCTCATCTGATCTACAATGATGCATGTGACATTAAGGATATGGACTTGCTGAAGCAAGTTATCTGCTCCGCGTTGAATGAACTGGAAGAGAATTACCCTGTGGACATTGCGGCCGCATCCAACCACACCGCACAATCTAAGATGGATAATCAGGATGCCATGGCAGGCCTCACATTGCTTGAAATGAATGATGAGCGCTCGGATCAATAAACGATTGACCGACTACGTGGAATAAATGAATGAGACTGGGATAAAAGGCGTTTTGATGGATCATGTATACTGATCCTACTTGAAATTTTCCGGTTCGTCGCGGCCAAGTACAGTAGCCTTAACCATTTGCTTCTTTTGCTCGCGGAATAATCATACCCGTTGGGTATAAAATGGTATGCGATGAATAGCGAGCTGGAGGTTGTGGGGTATTTTTTATGAAAGAATTACAGGGATTCAAGAATTATTTTGAGAGGTTGTGAGCTTGCCAGGGGAATATGATGATAATAAAAATGGATAGTCTGTGGCGGGAATGAAAATGTGACAAAAATTCTTCAGCAAACTGAAATAGTCAGCAGACGGGGTTGAATTGGGGCAGGAGGCCAAGCATCC
>JAFGQP010000218.1 GCA_016935635.1 Sedimentisphaerales bacterium | reverse complement strand
CTATCCCCTCAGCCACTTCCCGCATCCCGGCAATCGTTTCCATGAACAGATCCGTCAGTTCCATACCCAGCATCTCGGCTCCCTTTTTCCCCCTGCAGCTCTATACTTTTATTTTGACATACACGTTGTGTCTTGGAAATTATTACAATCCAACCAATTTACCAAAAATACAGCCAAATCATAAATATCGACATAACAATCCGGAACTCCTGCCGGACCGCTCACATCTGCAATGAACCCCATACCGTCATCCAGACGATTAGAACATGTTTCAATTTCCGGAATGTCTGATGCACTGTATTTTAATAGCAGTTTCAGTTGCGGCCGTTCCCCACCCGCGACAATCCATCCATTTTCGCTAATGACAGTATCTGTCCCATCATAGAAACGCTCTCCGGCCCCCCAGTAGGTACTGGCAAGACAGTGCTCTCGAAAATACCCCATGGTGTTTCTCAGTGCATACAACCAACGCGAATCAACACCCGGATTAGCCGGCGCACTGTATTCACCAATGAATCCCTTTTGATTATATTTCTTCAGCCATTCAACAAAAGGTTTAGCCCTTCTAATCCCTAATTCCGGCCCAACCCGTGCCCCCGGACCATCGGTACGTTCGATTTCAAACTGGTATGTATTGTGATAAGTTCCGCTGGCATCATGGTCCAGATAGACATGCAGTTCCCATCTCAAGAGATTTGACGGGTCATGCAGGATATTGGGATTGCCAATCGGCATTTTTCTTTCAGCCCATGCCGCCAGGTCGCCGGTGGCATATGTTGCAGCCCAGGCTGGATAATCATTTGCAACATAGATGCGTGTAGCAGCATCTTTTTGACGGATGGCATCAATGGCAGCCTGAGCAGCCGCAGCCCAATCACACGCCCCCGGTTCATTCATCAGACCGTAGCCGTAAACAGCCGGGTTATCTTCAAAAATGGTTGACAAACGTCCCCATAGATCGCCAAAAGCAGCCGTCGGCACCGCGACACTGCCAATCAACTCCCCCCTATACCTGGCATAGTTGTGAACATCCAGAATAACAAGCATATTCCGCCGGCCCATCCTCATTACCGTCTGTTCTAATCCTGCCAGATATCCGGCGTCAAACGCTTCGTTTAACACTGGCTGAAGCCTTTCCCACATAAACGGCAAGCGAACAAGACGAATGCCCTTGGATTGCCAATAGTCCAACTCTTCAATTTTGGGCCAGCCATAGTCTCTGCCCTCCACACCCGGGATGTTCCTGCCGAACTCAGCCCCGGCCAGGTTGATACCAGCCATGTATTCGCAATCCGATTGACCGCATCGCGGACAGATGTCCGGATCCGCACCGCAGACGGCATCGGGCAAAAACAAGCCGACGAGCCCAATAATATAGAATAACAATAAGATCCTTTTACGGTATGTTATTTTATCTAGCACAATTTCCCCTTCGCTCACTTACATCAGATGCCAAACAGACATCTTTGGGTGGACGTATCACCGTGCGTTATTTAAATTATTTTCGCAACCAGAGATTTTGGTATAACAGTCTATCACACTCCTTTGAGCATGTAGCAAATCCCCCCCAGCCAGATAGCAGACGTGCAATCTCAGCTTAAGGTCTGTCCGCCCACCCCATTGATAGCCAGTTGATGTCATCGCTGATAGTACCGGCCGGCGCGTAGGTAACGCCATATAATGCTCCCGGCGCCATCCCTTCTGCTCTCCCATAATGTTCCAGAACAACCGAATCGTGCCAACCATGAACTTCGGCATGCCCGTCCACAAAGCCAAACACAGCGCTGTTGCCATGGCTGATCGCCAAAGGCTCATGCAATCCCCACGGACCGCCGGGACTGGCAGGCGCTGCCATGAGCCAATAGCCGCCCCAGGCCCAGTTGCGCGAACCATATTCACCTGTTTCAACAAAATTAAAGCGATTTCCGGGAGCGGTTATCTGTGTAAATTTTTTGATATCATTTTTGCCGGGATAATTCAAGCAGGCAGGGATTGCATAACTGGAAAACATCCCTCCCCCGGCAATATCCGTACGAAGCTTGTCTGCCGGGCAATGATAGATATCAGGATTTTCCAGATAGGGATACAGCTTCCCTTTTTCAATCCCCCGAATCTCATCTTCATCCGTCACGGAAGGCATTTCCGCATTCAGAAGAAGTGAAGAATTCATGGTATCGATGGCTGCGTGCGGCTTTCCAATCCACCCTTCTTTGCAAAAAGTCTCGGAACCCACATCTTCCATCAGACAGCTCATAATCCTTCCATTGTTTTCCTCCTGATACACATACCATGCTATGGACATCTGCTTGACATTGCTTAGGCAAGCAGCGGAAGCGGCCTTTTTTTTGGCCATATTCAAACCCGGCATCACGATGCTCATCAGCAAGGCAATAATCCCAATGACAACTAATAATTCAATTAAGGTAAAAGCTTTTTTTTTCATTTGAGTCCTCAGTAAAATCACGCCACGATACTTGAACTGTTGAATGAGAACAGATGATGCTGACAAACAGAATACGTCCCTTTCAACATTAACCCCTTCTCTCCCAGAAAGTTTATGCGAAGAGTTACAATTAATTTGGTATTTAAATTCTGGGGAGGATTCCGCAAACTGGAACCCTCCCCAGTCATAATTCTAATACGGCCACATACAAGTAACATCTTGCGGATTATTACAGTTCAACCAACCCGAGGCGATAGCAACCAAATCGTACATGTCGATGTAGCAATCCGGCTGACCAGAAGGACCGCTCAGGTCAGCGGCAAGTCTAAGACCATCGGCCAGTACCTGAGCACAGGTTGGGATGAAAACGACTATTGACACTTCATCACTGACTTGAACTACCGTATCGTCACCGGTCAACCTGAAGGTATAAGTCCCCGGGGCGTTCGGGAAAGTCACTGTCGGATCTTCAATCGTGTTGTCATTAAATACAACATCTCCAAGATTAACGCCTCCGGGAGCACTAATGACTTCCCAGTTCAATGCCAGCGGGCTGGGCATTCCATCATTCAGGTAAATGGTTGCATCCAGCTGAATACCGGTTCCGGTATACTGTAACGTCTGATCTTCGCCAGCGGTCAACAGCGGCAACACATCACCTTTACCGGCAAGTGCAGCAATGGCCGAATCACTGAGCGGATAGTTGAAAATCTGAATATCATCGATCAAGCCGGGCCAAATGCGCGGGCCATCCGCGCGGCTGCCCACCTGAAGCGACTGAGCGCCCTTGCTCAACAACACACCGGAAAGCACGTTTTGTTCTGCATTAAGAAGGCCGTCAACATAGATTCTGGCTCTCGAATTAACCCCGTCATATACGGCCGATATATGGTGCCAGAAACCATCAATCGGCGGATAGGTACCCATTAGATTAATTCCAGCCGGAGTACAGACAAAATTCCATTTGTTATCACTGACTTGCAAACGCCAGCCATCCAGTCCATAACCAACAATCATCGGATAACCGGTATTGACATCAATATTGACCCAGGCAGCAATCGTTATGCCCGTTTCAGTGTTAGTCAGATTCGGATCACCAATATCCCAGTACGAATCGGCAGCCAGATCAGCAGCTGCAGCGGAACCAGCAATATGGCCTGCAACGACTACAGGATCCCCATGGGAAACACTGTAATAGGTACCGTCAAGACCGTTACCGCTGACATCGGTCAGCGTGTTGGCATCAGCGGCCAGGCCGTCAAAATCCCAGTGAGCCACTAATGCATCATAGGCATGGTCAATAACATAGACCGTTATGTCATCCTTTACGACGGACGTGCCGTCGGTCGATTGCAACTGCAGAACATAAACTCCTGCAACATCGAATGAAACATTCGTAACAGGCGAGGAGGTATCACCAAATGCAGCCGTTCCCGGACCAGACGCCTGGGACCAGGTCACCGTCGGTGTGCTGTCCGGATCAACGCTCGAACCACTCAATTGAAGCACATTACCGAGATAGACAATCTTAT
>JAFGQP010000217.1 GCA_016935635.1 Sedimentisphaerales bacterium | reverse complement strand
TCTCCTTCAACCCAGGCTTCCAATCCGACTGTGGGTACATACGACGGGTCGGCAATCGCGGGAATCAGGCGGCGAAGTTTATGAAACTGCGCGCCTTCAGGGGTGAAAATAATCCCGCCGATATCGTAATGCGGAATCAGCGTTTGTACACCCTGTTCCGATAAGGGGGGGGCGTAATACACCAGTTGAGCTTCCTGTTCAGGCACAAAGCGTGCTGCCGCTTCTGCGCCAAAGGCCCGTTGTACGGCTTGCTGGGGATTAATCAGCGGGAAAGTCTCCCGTACGGCTTCTACTCCTCGGCGGGCCAAAAGCAGTTCGGTCACATCACCCTGCGGATTATACGAAACGCTGAACTTGGCCCCCGGCCCCATAATCGGAACCCCCTGGATTGCGGAGTTGAACTGCACCCGGGTATTCATCTGGACTGCCGGCAGCAGAAGATTGCCCTGCGTGTCCATCAGTTCAAATGTGGAATGCGATACGCTGGGCTCTCCGTCCCCTAAGGCGATTCCGGTTTCCTGCAGTGCCTTTACGACTTCGGAGAGGGCGGTTTGCGGAGGTACAGGGACGATTGCCCGCAATTGTTTCTCGTCGAGGGCTTCAAATACAATTTTGCTTTCGCCATCCTGCTCGGTTTCCTTGAGCAGTTCTGCAATCAATTGGGGATCCTCAAACGGAACAGTAGGTATCGCCATATGCCCTTTCGGATCAATGTACTGAACCGGAAAACCCGGCTCAAAGATCAATTGTTCCTGCGGAATGCCTAGGATTTTGGCAAGGCCGCCGGCTTGTGATGGACTGATGCCGACATCGATGACTTTCAGCACAGGCAATGCGGTGATGCCGGAACAATCCGTCAGCCAGTTTTGCGATAAAATCAGGAAGTCGTCCATATCGACTTTGCAATCGCCGGTAACATCCCCCGGGCAGGGAATCAGGCAATCGGCCCCGAATGTTGTCGCGGGGGTTAGCCATGCCAGCACCAGCAACGCTGTGATAAATTTTACTTGAGTATTCATAATTGAATCCTTTCATATCTATTTTTCACTTAACTTATTTAATACTTAAAAGATTCATGTGTTTCATGGGCATGTACTCCTTAAATAAAACATCAATATAGGATTGTTTCAGTCTTATATAGGTCTATAAAAAATTCGTTTTTAAGTCTTTTGGTTTTTTGCAGAAAATACCCTCAATAGCAAACCCCTAGGACTTTGAAAACGACAACTGCTCCAAACAAGCTGATTAATACGCATGGTCGATGGATGATTTCAGCAATAAATACCTGTTAAAGAACAAGAAAGACAACAAGATGTGGTTTATCTGAAATTCATGCAATGAGAGCAAAAAGATTTTGGTGTCGATGATTACCCATACAGAATATAAATTGCCAAAGAACAAACAATGTCGCCTTCTGACCAAATTTATAATTCATAGTATTCCTATTACATGACTATGATTATCTATTCTGTCTCGTTTGTCAACAAAAAACCCAAAATGCAGCGAGACTGTGCCGCACTCGGCCTGATTTAAGTTCAATATTCAGCTGGTGTTAATGAAATATGATGAATTTTATATTTTCACAAATATTTGCGGCACTGATCTTGTGGTGATTTTGCGTTTTCTGATTTGCTGAATGGTTTTGAAATTTGCAAAAAACCTCAAATGCAAATGATGCTATGGTGCTGAGCACCCGGGTGGCCTGGGGGAGGATTTGCGGCCCGCTTTCAGGGTACGGCGGCTTCGTTATAACTGCTGTTGGCCGGGAAGTATGGCATAGCCGTAGATCAGGCCGCCATTCGCGGTTTTGCCCAGCAGCTTGGCGGCAATATTATCGTCCATGAGACCGTGGCCTTTGGCATCGAATTCAAGGATCAGGTCGTCACCCTGTTTGGCTGTGCTTTGCACTTTGGCTCCGCGGCCCCAGTTGACCTCCTGCCAGGCGCCAAGATGAAGCGAGTTGATATCCATGTCGATATGCGGATTAAAGCCGGGTTCGGCTTTGACCACCAGACGGATGGTTTTGGTGTCGGAGCTAATGGGCTGTTCGTTGAGAATGGTGATCAGGCGTTCGGTGACCAGGGGTAGAGACATGCTTTTGGAACTGTGAATGTCCCCGCCCTTGTCCTCTCTTTTAATCACGTCAATACCCGCCAGCAGCAGGTGGGTAGCCCGGCCGTATTTATCCTGGAGGACCTTGGGGCGCTCGAGTTTAAACCAGTTGACGCGGGTGCCGTCTTCATGGACCGTGACACTGGTGTCGTAAGCGATGCCCGGCTCCTGGATCCAGTGAACAGCGTCGAGGGACCGCATATAAATGGCCTGACAGGTGGGCCAGTAGTTGGCAATGAGATGGTACTGGCTGGGACCTCGCCAGACGACGGGATCTTCGAGATGATTGTAGCGGCCTTCATAGCCGGGTGGATAGGCTCTGTCGCAGGCCTTTTTGTAGGGGCCTTCGGGAGCACCAGACTGGCTGATATAGACGCCGCCGTGGCGGGGAATCATGACCAGGCTGCCGTCTTTGCGATAGGTGAAGGTGGGATTATCGATTTGTTCCGCACGCATGCCGTTGTGGTCGAGAGTGATTTTTTTATCGCAAAGCTTCCAGGGCCCTTCGGGCTTGTCCGCGATGTAGAAAGTCTCGCCGATGCGGAAGATGACATAGGTACCGTCTTTGAGTCTGACGACTTCAGCATTATGGGCCTTGCCGATGGTGTACTGGTAAATGAAGGGGCCGGTGGGTTTGTCGCCGATGGCATAGACGACTTCGGATTCGGGCCACGCGCCATGTCCGCGGGGATCATTGGAAGGCCAGCGGCAGGCGTACATGTGATAGCGGTTGTCCACACCCTGGAAGCCGGAGATGCACCAGTAGCTCCACTGGGGATCTTCAATTCCGTTGTGGATATCGCGGGGAATGACGCCGTCTGCGCCCCAGATACCGTCTTCTTCAAGGACGTCATAGATCGGCATCGGGAGGATGCGGTCCTTAAAAGCCGCGCCCCAGACCAGTCCCGGCGGCTGATAGAGGGGGCCAGGATAGAGGTTCGGCGGTGCGGGACGGCTGGCAGCTTGAGCGGCCGGGCACAGAGCCGTGGGAAGTGTAATCATTATAATGGCAAGCGGTAGTAATTGACGCATCATAAGC
>JAFGQP010000216.1 GCA_016935635.1 Sedimentisphaerales bacterium | reverse complement strand
TTGCGTACCCCCGCCGTAATCGCCGCCGTGGATTCTTCCCCCTGCCTGACTTTTCCGCTCAGCAGCGCCTGCCGGTAAAAATCAATCTTTTCCCGAACCAGCTTCACCAGAATCGCCGGACCCACTCCCGCTGATTCGGCATCCTGCCGAACCTGCTGGGTAACTGCATCCACCGACGGCAGCCGCCGCAATAATGTCTGAATTTGCTCCGTCATACCACATCCTTCCTCATAAAATTTTAGCCTATTGTAGGGCTGATATCGTAATTTTGCAAGGATTTGCACACTTTATCCAGCCAGAGATTTTTTAATTAGACACAAAGGGGATGCAGGCAGTATAATTCCAGACTTTGGAAAAGGAGTTTTGATGGAGGCAAAAATGAACCGGTGTTTCACACTGTCAGCAGCAGCGAGATTCCCTGTGTTATCAGGATGTCTGTTTGCCTGCTGTGCCATCGTCTGTGCAGCCGCCGAAGCGGACAAATCCAATCCAGCCGCAGGCTATTGCACCCTTGACAAACGTATTATCACCAAACAGCAATCCGCCGAACAATCCGCCAGTCAATATCTGGAATCGCTCGAAGACCCCCCGGCCGAAATTAAGGACCTGCCGATGGGGGCCGGCAAAGATATTCGGTATTTTTCCCTACGCCTCGGCAATGAAGACCGGTTTGTCATGGTAGATGCCCGGACGGACCTCAAATCACCGTATGTCCTGTTCGCCGACACCAATGGCGACCAGCGTTTTTCGGATGAAAAGGCTCATTTTGCCAAATCCATTCCGGAAGGCTGGTTCGGAACAGACCGCTTCCGCTTTGGCCCGGTAACGCTCACCCGCCAGGAAGGCAGCCGCAAAATCGACGTTTCCTTTCATGTCTCCACCACCGAAGGCGACAATCTCTCGATTTATCCATTTCAATACCAGCGAGGAGAACTATCGCTTGCGGGAGCTGCGTACGCGGTTTCGGTTATCGATGGCAATCTCGACGGCCGGTATGATATCAGTCCCTTTACCAACCAGTTGCGCCCCGCAGGGCTGGATTCCATCAGCTTTGTCTGCAAGGACGGCTCTCCGGACACCCAGCGGTACTCAGGCCTGCTGCCCCTGACCAAAACCGTTCGGCTGGGGGACAATTATTTTGATATCCAGCTCGACCCGGCCGGCAAAGACATCAAACTGACCCCGGCACAAATCGAATATGGATCCCTGACCGTCAATGGAACCGATGTCCGCCTGCGGCTGTGGTCCAATATCGCAGGTCAGACACTGTTCGGAAGCAAATCCTGGAAACTGCCGGCCGGACAATATCGCATCCTGTCGCTGGAAACGTTTCAACGCGACAATAAAGGCGTCTGGAACCTGGCAGCATCCGGGTATCCTTCATCCATGAGCAGCTTTACGATTCAGCCCGATAAAACGACAACGCTCCAGGTGGGCGGCGCCATCCGCATTCGAACCTCGGCAGCACGCTCTAAAACCAGCGGTGATTACCTGATCAGCTATCAGTACATCGGCCAGGGCGGTGAACTTTATGGCCCGTCTCTGTATCGCAACGGCCAGCGCCAGGCTGCCCCCGGCATCCGGATTCTGGACGAAAAAGGCAAGATTTTGGCCACCGACCGGCTGAAGTATGGGTGAGGCGGCACATGCCGGTACTCGTGGCGAGTACCCAACGGATTCAGCGGAAAGTTCCGCGTGGAGATTCTGACGCCTGCGTCGCCGTTTACATTTAAACAGGATACCAACTGGCACGAAATACGATAGACAGAATTTTTGAAACAAATCTGCGGATGGCAGGTCTATAATACTATATGACGATAATCGATAAACAAAACAGGCCCTATTGCCCTGCATTCACCATGGAATACGGGTGAACTGCGGAGTACCGGTACTCGTGTCGAGCGCCAGAACTCTTCACAGGCAGCGGCCTGTCGTCTGTACATCATCTCAGGTCGCACAGCCTTTATCGGAGGAATTCGGCTCTGGCCAGATGACATCAATCAGTAAAATCTTCTATAACGAGATAACCGGCGGATTAAGACATTCTTAATCCGCCTTTTTTATGTGAATCAGGAGAGATAAAATATGAAATGCATGATGTGGTGTACCCTTGCAGCGTTTCTGGCTCTGCCGGCAGCAGCCCTCCCCTCTTCCACTTCCGCTCCAGCCGTTCAGGATAAATCCGACGGACTGGATCCCTGGCTGAATAAGTATTGCATCAGCTTTTTCAATAAGGCCCGGTCGGCCAAAATCCTGCCTGTAGGCCGATGGCAGGTCAGCATGAAATATCAGGAATTTGATATGGACCAGAAAGAAAAATACCAGGGCCATTACAACAGCATGCCTTCCGGCCGATATAAAGATCAGGACAAATGGACGCTGTGCATCAAATACGGCTGGATCAAAGACCATCAGATCGCCGTCGGAATCCCTTATTGTGACAACAGATTTAATTACGGCAGCGTTCTCAACAACAGCAGCGGAGTCGGAAACATCTTCATCTTCGACAAATGGAGCATCCTCAAGGAAACCAATAACTTTCCCGCCGTGTCGGTCGATTTCTGGTACTATTTCCCCAGCGGCGATCCGGGGCGCATGCTCGGAACCGATGACGATGCCTACAAAGTCACCACCGAAGTGTCCAAGGCATGGAAGGATTTTTCACTGCATCTGAATCCCGGCTACAAATGGGACAAAAAAGACGGCAATAACAACGAAACGGAATTAAACGCTGCAATTCTTTTTACCAGCATGAAAACTCTCTGGCCGGCTATTGAATACAATTATTTATACAAAGAAGATGCCGGACATTCCCAGGACATTCTCCCCGGTCTGATCTGGAAATATCGCAAAGGCGGCTCCATCAAAGCGGCTCTGCAAATCAATGTGGATTCCACCTTCAGCTACCGGGACCGCGTGGGGCTGATGTTCTCCATCAGTCAGCATTTTTAATCTCAGAAAGGATTATGGATCATGAAGAAATTACTGTTCAGCCTGTTGGGAATGTGCCTGACCCTGGCAGGCTGCAAAAAAAACGCTCCGCAGCCCCCGGGCACCCCGCCCGTCGCCGCAGTGACAACTCTGAAAATCGGCCATGTCGGACATGATCACCAGCTGGCGCTCTATGCGGCGATGGACTATTGGAATGAATTTCCGGACACCGGCATCAGCCTGAAAACCATCGAAGCTCAGAAATTTTATGAGCTTTACGACAAGGGTACTAAAATCGCTGACCTCGAAATCATCAAGGTCGGCGGCGGGTCTTTAATGCCGACAGCCCTCGCCCAGGGGGTTATCGATATCGGGATTGGCGGTGTTCCGGCGGTTATGTCCGCTGCCGACAGCGGCTCCCCGGTCAAACTCATCAGCCCGCTTCATTCCAGAGGGGATATGTTTGTGGTTGCACCCGCCAACCCAATTACAACCTGGGATGATTTTGTCAAAACGGCACTGGCCGCACAAACTCCGATTCGAATCGGCTATAAGGACCCTGCTGCCGTCGCAAAGCTGATCTTTGAACAAGCCTTGACCCATGAGGGCATCTCATTCAGCGAAGATGCCGGCCGACTGGATGTCAAGGTTCATCTGGTCAATGTCAAGGGCGAAGGCAAATTGAATCTCTCGCTGGGCAGCAATCTGGTTGAGGGGTATGTCGGCAACAATCCCCATGCGGCCATTGCTGTAGACCAGAAAATCGGAAAGATCATCTGCGATCTGGAAGACCTGCCCCCGGGTAATTTCAAAAACCATCCCTGCTGCTGCATTGGGGCCAACACGGATGCCATCCGACACAAAGCCCAGGCCATCACTGCCGTGCTGGTTTTATGCAAACAGGCAACTGCCATGATCCATGGAAATCTTGACAAATCCGTCGATGCTGCGGTACACTGGCTGGGAACCAGCCGGACCGTGGAGCAAATGAGCATCCCCACCAGCGGATACAGTATGGACCGGGACACCGACTGGCAGACATCAATGGACCACTGGATAATCGCTATGAATAAACTGGGACATTTCAAGGGACAGTTAAAGGGATTGACACCGCAGCAAGCCTGCGACAAAGTGTACGATTTCAGCCTTCTGAATGCAGCGGAGCAGCGTTTTGAAACAATTAAAGAACACTGAAAAATGGGGACAGCCCTCCCGCCTGGCAGGCTGGCTGCTTGTTCCCTTGCTCATGTTGGTCATATGGCAGATTGCCGGCCAGCACATGAATAAACCCTGGCTGCTGCCGACCCCCATGCGGGTTGCCGAGCAGCTTTGCCACCCGACGCGGATTCATTTTAACTCCGGCTCGCTGCTGAGCAATTCACTAATCAGCCTGCTGCGCGTATTGCTCGGATTTTCGGCAGCCGCCGTAATCGGAATTTTATCGGGGCTTCTGCTCGGTTCGTTTAAAACACTGCGAAGTCTTATTGAGCCGACGCTGGAAATGATACGGCCGCTGTGCCCGGTCGTATGGCTGCCGTTTGCCATTGCGGTATTCAAACTTAAAACGCTTCCCAACCTATTCGGCATCCGGTATTCCCATACCATCTTCGACCAGGTTCAGCTCGGGATGCTGTTTGTCATTTTTATCGGTGGTTTTTTCCCGATTTTCACCAATACCCTCGACGGCGTTTTGACCGTACGTCAGAATTTTATCCTTTTGGCCAGAACTCTGGGGGCCTCAAAAGGTCAGATTTTTTATAAAATCGCTCTGCCCGCTGCTCTCCCCCAGATTGTAACCGGACTGCGGCAGGGGCTGGGGATGAGCTGGTTCGTCATCATGGCCGCCGAAATGATGGTCGGTGTTCAAAGCGGTATTGGCTATCTGCTGATGTACGCCGCCGATAACGCCGCCATGGACCTGGTCATCAGCTGCATGCTGATTATCGGCGGTGTCGGCGCCGCCATGATGTTTCTGATGCGGCAAAGCCTCATTCACCACATCAACTGGAAAGGCAGGGAATTTTGACGGTGAGCACCTCCGGACTCGATACCCAATATCCATCACAGACCGGCCAGATCCCTCTGGTTCAGCTGATTGGTGTCCATCAGCAATTCCTGTCCCATCATGGGCGGGACTTTGAAGCACTTCAAGACGTGTGCCTTGCGATTCCAGCTCACTCGTTTGTGACTATCGTGGGCGCCAGCGGTTCGGGCAAAACCACCCTGCTGAATCTGGTCGCCGGACTCCTGCAGCCCACTTCCGGCAGGATTCAATATCATCCGAAATTGAATCTCAAAACCGATCTGGCCTACGTGTTTCAGCATTATACACTGCTGCCCTGGCGAACGGTGCTCAAAAACATCGCTTTCGGACTGGAACTGCGAGGCATGCCCAGACAGCAGCGATTTGCTGCTGCACGTCAATGGATTGAGCGAGTGGGGTTGCAGGGTTTTGAAAATGCCTATCCTCACGAACTGTCCGGCGGAATGAGACAGCGGACGGCCATCGCCCAGGCCCTCGCCATCCAGCCCAAACTTCTGCTGATGGATGAGCCCTTCGGCTCACTGGATGATAACACCCGCACCGAGCTTCAGCAGGTTTTGATTCAGCTTCAGGCCGGCAGCAAAACAACTATTCTATTTGTAACGCATAATATCGATGAAGCCATCACCCTGGCGGATCGCATCGTGGTTTTCAGTAAAACGCCGGGCCGTGTCCTGGCCCAAATTCAGACGGATTCCATCAAATCCGAAAACAGAACCGATAAAGAGTTCACCGATCTGTTTATAAAAATTCGAAATCTCATTGCATAAAGGATATCATACTATGCCAGATACTCAACGACGAAAACGTGTCATGCAGCGGTCCATCGCACTGGGCCACTGCATCTGTGACCCGAAAAAACCGTGTCCCTGCGACATCTTTAAAGAGAAAAATATCTGCCTGTGTGCCGGGGAGCGGATGGACAACCCCACCGGCCCGGTGGCCCTGACGCAACTGGTCGAAAAGGCCGGCTGCGCCTCCAAAATCGACCAGGCCTTTCTCAAAGAAGTGCTCGGCGGCCTGAGTTTCCCCGACAATCCGCACGTTTTGGTCGGTGTTCCGGCCGGCGACGACGCCGGTGTTTATGAACTGGAGGACGGCACCTGCCTGGTCCAGACCGTCGATGTGTTCACCCCCGCCGTCGATGATCCGTACCTGTTCGGCCAGATCGCCGCAGCCAATTCCGTCAGCGATATCTATGCCATGGGCGGAACGCCCCTGACGGCGCTATCGGTTCTGGGCTTTCCCGTTCGGACCATCCCCGACCAGGCGATGGCCGACATCCTCCGCGGCGGCATCGATAAAATGAACGAGGCCGGCGTCGCCATCATCGGCGGCCACAGCATCAACGACCCCCAGGTCAAAGCGGGCTTTGCCGTCTCCGGCGTCATCGATAAAGACAAGGTCAAGACCAATGCCCGCGCCCGCGTTGGCGATGTCCTGATTCTGACCAAGCCGCTGGGTACCGGCATTGTCGCATTTGCCAATCAAATCGGCAGGGCCTCCGTCGAAAGCGTCTCCGCCGCGGCCCAGTCGATGACGACCCTGAACAAAACCGCCGCCGAGCTGATGGTCCAGTTCGGCGCTTCGGCCTGTACGGATGTCACGGGTTTCAGCCTGCTGGGCCATCTGGCCGAGATGGTCCGCCGCAGCGGCCTCGATGCCGAATTGGTCTGGGACGACATCCCTCTGCTGCCGGGCATACTGGATTATATCGCTCAGGGCATCTTCCCCGGCGCCATCGAACGCAATAAGGAATCCTGCGGCAAGTCCGTCCTGTCCGGCCCGGGAGTCACCGAGGAGATGACCGACCTGCTCTACGACGCCCAGACCTCAGGCGGCCTGCTCATCGCCATCGCCGCCGACTCCGCCTCCGCCCTGCTGGATGCCCTGCATCAGCACCAGCTCTCAGCCGCTGTCATCGGCAGGATGATCGCCGGAAAAGGCATGATTCATATCAAAACCAATGGCACACGGACCTTGCCCGCCAAATCGGCACCGCAAAAAAAAGCCCAGCCGCAGCCTCAACCGCAATCACAAACGCAGGAAACCTGCTGCTGTTCAGCCCCTCCAGCACAAGCAGCTTCAGCAGCCTGCGGCACCGAAGACCTGTATACGCAATTTCTCTCGGCCGTCGGCAGACCGGGCGGGCTGGATGCCTATACCAAACAGGCAATCAATATCGCCTTATCGGTGTTAACCAAATGCGATTCCTGCCTGAAGATTCATGTGGAAAAGGCCCGAAAAATGGGCTTTTCCCAGCCCGAAATCGACGAAGCCGCATGGATGGGGATTGCATTCGGTGGCAGTCCTGTTATGATGTTCTATAAGAGTCTAAACGAAAAGTAAAAAAGGACACATAGATTTTTTTCCTTTTACCTTTTCTCTTTTTACTTTGCTATCGGAGGTGACAGGCAACTGGTGTTGCTCCTGGTCTTCAAAACCAGTGTGGCGGCGGTTAGACCGTCCCGGGTAGGTTCGATTCCTATACACCTCCGCCATTTTTAACCTGCTCCATCGACAGTAAAACTGAATTATGCTATAATTATGACTATGAGCATTAAACTGCGACAACAAGTGATGATTGCCGTCCTTGCGGTGGGATTGGGACTGCTGGCCTGGGGCGCCAAGTTTCACGCCCAGCCGGTCTTTTCCGAAAACAACGACAAGGGCCTGCTGACCGCCGAATCGAAGCTGATTAAAGAAGTCAGCGTCGGCGGCGTGGCTCGTGATCCCTACGGCAAACTGCGTATGACCTACACGGGCGAGGCTCCACAGTCTTGCCCCACCTGAGGCAAGTAAAGGAGGCCGTGGTGTCCACAGCCAAACAATCCCCGATACAAAAAGTCGTCTCCAGACTCATCGCCTGGAGGACCGCCATCCAGTCGTTGTTTCTGTTGGTCTGGCTGGATCCGCTCAATCTACGGATGCACACTGTCTGTGCCCCCGTTTTTCACTGCTACGCCTGCCCGCTGGCAACCTTCGCCTGCCCCATCGGTGTCATCGCCCAGTTTTCGGCCCTGCATTTGTTTCCGTTTATCGCCATCGGCCTGCTGATTGCTGTCGGCGCCCTCTTTGGGTCGATTATCTGCGGCTGGATCTGTCCATTCGGCCTGCTGCAGGACTTGGCCGCCAAAGTCCCCACCCCGCGGCTCAAAATTCCGCAGTGGATGGGCTATTTCCGTTATGTTGTCCTGCTGGGCGCAGTGCTGGCCATTCCCTATTTCTTCGGTGAAAACCACCCCCTGTTTATCTGTCGGATATGTCCGGCCGGCGGCATCGAAAAGGCCCTGCCCGATATTGTCTCCGCTGCCATCGCCGGCAATCCCATCCCTTGGCCCAACGCCATCAAAATCTCGATTGTGCTGGCCTTTTTTGTCGCCATTTTTATCACCATTCGCCCGTGGTGCCGTATCTTCTGCCCGCTGGGGGCAATCTTTGGCCTCCTAAACCGTTTCTCGCTGGTCACCATGGACCTGAAAGAGCACCAGTGCACCCAGTGCGGCCGCTGCCGGACGCTTTGCACCTATGGCATCCAGCCTGACAAACAGCCCAATGACCACCGCTGCATCCGCTGCCTCGAATGCACCCAGTGCGGCCCAAAGGCTCTGCAAACCACACTTCTCTTCGACGACCAGCCGCAGGAAGAAAACAAAGCATAAAAAAAGCCCGACAGGATTCAACTCCTGCCGGGCTTTTTGTTTCACAAGATTCAACTAAACCTGCGGGGGCAAATCCGTCGTCGCCGCAGCCGCCGCTTTTTTACGCAGACAGATTGCCTCAAACCGCTGCCGCCAGAATCCATTCACAAAGAACAGGATTAAAAACGGCAGCAATGCCACATAGAAAAAGGCTGCCGCAACCAGCGTTTGCAGCAAAAATTGCCACACCATTCCTGCGTATCGATATTGCATCATTTCGATAATCAGAATCACTGAAAAGGGGATAGCCGTTCCAATCAGACATCCCGGGATCGCCCACAGCGAAAACCGCAGCCCCGTCATCTGCCTGCGGCTCAGCATAGTCGCAATCGTAAAGGCAATTGTATAGACCCCAAACGTCACTCCCATAAAAATTGCCAGTGCCGCCATATAAGTGCTGTCACCAATATTGATCAGCGCCAGTCCCGCCATGCCCGCAAAAATCAGCAAGACCAGCACCGCCGTCACAAAGCGATGCCGTCCGCCAATCCGTCCGGCCAGCAGCCAGACCAGGCAGAAGCTCACAGCAATCGAATTGATAATCGAAACGAAAAAGCCGCGAATGTCGCTGGGCATATCGGTCAATGCAGCAACAACCGAAAATGCGGCATAGAACCCAGCCGCCGGAAGCAGAATCCATAGCGCCGCTGGCCGGCGGTTTTCCTTAAAAAGGACATACGCCAGCACCAGCGGAACCCAGAACAGTATGCCAAGTACGGCATACAGCGGACTCCAGACATACAAAATCGGCTGGCCTTCTTTGGGCCCCAAAGCTCCAATATCACAGCCGGCCACAATCTTCAAATCGCCAAACGCATACATGGGTACTCGACACGAGTACGAACAGGTGCCGCCTCACCCAAACTCAAAATCACCCGAGGCCAGCAGCATGTCGCCCTTATAAATCTCCACTTTGGGCTTTTTGCTGTCATCGTATCCGGCCACCTGCCGGGCATCATATTCCTCCCCGCCGATGCCGGCCAGCTTATAGCTGAATTTCAGCGTGTTGCCGGAGCGGACGACATCCACCGTATGATTCAGCGGCGCCCCCGCTTTGAACTGGCCGGTACCATTTTCCGGCACAGTACACACAAGATGATCCATGCGCTGGGGGGTAATCATCCGAAAGTCTTCTTTGCCTTTGAGCGACAGCTCTCGACAACGATACTGGCCGGCCGGAACCGCAACCGGCGTCTCGCTGATTTCCGGAAAAAGGATGGTATTGGCACTCTGCAGCGACAGGCTCCGGATTTCCTTGCCCGGAATTTCCATCTGACCCATCGCTACGGCCTTATCCGCCAGCACCGCCTGAAGCAGCGGCGTCCCATCCTTCTGAGCCCATTGCAGCTTGATCGTATAATTCGCCCCGCTGACAAAAATCATCTCCGGCACCGTCCACCGGGTACGATACGATTGCTCCTTTGAATCCGCCAGGCAGCACAAAAACCGCTGGGCCTCAGATGCACCCGGCATATCAGCCGCCGAAAACGCCCAGTTCCGGCCATTCAGTGACATGGTGCCTTTAAAACCGGAACGCAGCGTAAAATAGGGATAAAAATAGGATTCGTTGTAATTGGACACTCTTAGATCAACGACATACCGCAGCGTTCCAAATTCCGTCTGACACTGGATTGTAAACGGCTCAAATTCATACTCAGAACTTGGATACCCTTCCCGGGTTTTTTCATCTAAAATCCCGTTGGGATCATTGGTCAAATCGCCATCCTGATTGAGATCGATATAAAATTTCTTATCCTGCTTAAGCCAGATAAACCCGGATGGCTCCTTTTCGCCCAGCCAGACCTGACCGCGATAGACCCTGCCGCCTGAACTTTGGGGCTCTTTGACAAACGGCTCATTACGGTCACGATCCGAACGCAGGTTCTCGCCGAAACCGCTGTCCTGCCATGTCAGATCAAACACATACTCCGCCGCAGACACGCACGCCGCAGCAGACAAAAAAACAATCAAAGCAATTTGCTTCATATACCCTCTCACTATTAACCGTTGTCATTCTCGCAAAAGAGGAAATCCAGCAATTCTATGAACCATGAACTTCTCCACCATGAAACCCCTGAAGAACATGAAGAATAATTAATATGTTTTTTTCTTCCTGATCTTCCTGATCTTCATGGTAAAATAGATTTGTTATTCCCGCGGAGGCGGGAATCCATTTACTCTACGAACTCCGAACT
>JAFGQP010000024.1 GCA_016935635.1 Sedimentisphaerales bacterium | reverse complement strand
GGCCGTTAATTCCCCAGCTATCAATGCCGACTGCAGCACCTCCGGGGCCGACATAAGGCAACTCAAACGAATGGTTTGCTACATAAACAGATTCTGCCGACAACACCCCTGCCCCAAAAAGAAATATCATGACACAGATTAATGCACCCGGCACATTTTTCAACTCATAACTTTTCATTGTAAACCTCCAAAAAAAAAATTAATTATGATCGTCCCTGTTAATCAGTCGATCTACACGACTTCTTTTACACATGCATGCTTAGCGTATTGATTCATCCGTCATTTATACGAAGTCATACCGGGCTAACGAATCGGCCCCTGTTTATTTAGGCCATGACAAATTAAATGTCACATTGCTGTAGAGTTCTCCATCCGGTGCATGAGGATCCACCGTTTCCACATGTCCATCCAGCAGTACGATATTGCCGGTGCCTTCCTGCCATTGGCTGCTACGGGTCTGGTGGTAGGTCGCCACACAATCTGCATAGCTTTCTTTGGCATAATCTGTCTTGACCGCATCCGGCAAGGGAGCGGTCCTCGGCCACCGGGCAATATAGTCATCATCGGCGCCATAATTGCCCGACAAATTCTGACGGTAGCCGTTGGCAGTATCCAGGGGGTAAACATTTTCTTCCATAAATAGGGTCGTTTTAGCGGGAACCCTGACCTCATTGGATTTCATAACACCGCCATACGGCAGGATCGTGTTAGCACTCGGACGAAGATATCCCAAATACCCATTCATCGTATAGTTAAACTGCGGATCAATTGGTATCGCACCTGAATGGGCTGAAAACGGACAACCGTTCATTTTCCCGACGGAAGCAAAACTGGGACAAAGGTGAATTTTGTCGCCTTCCAGGTAGGGCCAGAGTTCCCCATTCGGCTGGTCAGCCGGGTCATGCCACCGACAGACCAGGGGATGCCCGGCCGGCTGCGTATTACCGTTGTGAAGCCACGTCCTTGGATTTTGAAATCGATTATCATTCTGCATCAGATACATTTCCCCCGCCAATCCATAAGAATGAAGATTGGTTTTACATATCGTATAACGTGCATACTGTTTGGCTTTTTGCAGACTCGGCATCATAATTGAAAGAAGCAAGGCGATCACCGCAATGACCACCAGCAGCTCGATTAAGGTAAATCCATTTGTTTTCCGTCTTCCCATTTCTACTCCTTTACCTTCAGACTGAGATTATCGATCACCCAGTCCCCGTTCTCAGTTGCCACCCCTTCATAAGTGCTGATAAGACGAATGCCAATCCGCTGGCCGGCCCATTCGTCAGCGGTCTGCACCTTATTCAGCGAGAGGGAAAAATCAATCAATTCATGACCGTCACTCCAGTTCAACTCACTGGCGGTAACAGTCCTGGCGGCCAATACCTTCACGCGCCCTGCTCTGTCCTCATAACAGAGTTGCATTTGAAGCTGGTCGACATCATCCGGCGGATTCCATGCCGCCCGTGCCAACCCTGCCGTCAGTTCATACGACAGTCCCGCCGCAAACGTGTCAGGCAGAAATTGAGTCAGCGACGTATCGACATCGGTATTCATCCAGGCAATCTGATCGCCATCCCTGTTCGGCAAATTGATCAGTCCGCCGTCAATACCGATTAATACAATCTGGCTGCCATCACCGCTGACCTGGTTAATCTGGCTGCCCACCGAGCCGTTACTGGAGACGCCGGCACGACCATTAACGGACCAGTAGTCGAGACCGAACATCGATTTTCCGGGGCCGACCGAAGGCGATTCAAAGGAATGATTCGGTACATGAGCAGCCGCTGTTTCGCCCCGCCAGACAAGATGATGCGCCGAGTTAATACCCCGCACAAACAAGTCTTTGTTGCAGACGATGCGATGAACCTGACCGGTCTCGGTATTAAGCTGGACCGCTGAGTCCTGCAGTACATCCATGTCAATCTGCTGGTCTCCGCTGCCGGAGATCAGACAGGTTTTGCCCTTCATGACATGCAGTTCAACCTTCCCGTACAAATCCTTTTCAACGCCGAATTCCGTCCCTAAATCGATGATCTTTGATCCGTCCGTGCAGACCTGAAAACCATAGCCTTCTTTCGAAACCATGGCATACAAACGCCCAGACCCAAGATTGACGGTATCACCGCTGAGAACCTGGAATTCTGCTGGCCCTTCCACTGTGATCCGAGTTCCATTGTCAAATAAGAATTCAATGATCCCCCTCTTGAGGTATAAATCGTGGTTGCTCGTGACAAAACGGGCTCCTTGCTGCATGTTCATATCGGTATGGCCCCATTCGGCATTGATCTGATCGACCAGTGTGGCCACCTCATAATTGTACTGCTTTTGGTGTCCGAACTTCGCAAACAGCACCAGCATTAATATCGCTGCAGTACTTAGGATGCCGGATACAATGCTGAATTTATTGAACTGGCGGGGTACCCTTTGACGGATAACCTTTTGGATCAACTCCGGCTTTACCGGTTCTTTGGCAACCTTAATTCCAGGAGCCATTTTTTCTTCTTCCGCCAACGCCTGCCAAAGTTGCGCATTGTAACCGTCAATGCCTGATGAAGGCCGGCTCAAAAGCAACTCCGGATCCATCGTCGGGTTGGCCGAGGTTTGGAACTTCTGAAGGTCGGCCCACATTTTGGTATAATCCACATAAAGCCTGCACACCTCCGGATTGTCAGCAATTAAATCATCCAGTCGTTTGAATTGTGCGTCCGTAATACAATCCTCACGCAGAGCATTCATCAGGAGATATAATTCATGGCGTTCTTTTGGCATCATGAGGACATCCCCTCTCTGTCTGACATCATCCGCTCAATACAATGAAGCAAAGCGATATGAATCCGGTTCAGATGGCTGTAAAGCGTATTGGTGTTTTGACCCAGGCGGCCAGCGACATTTCGCAAAGTGGCACCGATTTCGTAACGGAGATAAAGGACCTGCTGATCCCGTTTACTAAGCTTCTTCATACACTGGCGAAGCGTATCCTGGCGCAAATCGTCCTTTTTTTTGTTCGAGGCGGCAATTTCGTCAATAGCTTCCACGGCGTGCCGGCTGAACCGTCGTTTGTCCGTCTGCATCCGCTGACGATAATTCATAATTCGGTATCGGGCAATCGAAACCGCCCAGGCCGCAAAATCCGTCCCCGGCTCAAACTCGTCAAATTTTATCCACATCACGGAAACGGTTTCCTGGACGATATCATCTGCATCAGAGGAATTAGCCACCAAAGACAGTACAAATCCATATAAATAACGCTGAATAGACATATACAGTTTCATAAACCGCTGACCGCGTTCATCTGCTTGATTGAAGTTTTGTGTATCCTTTTCTTTCATTTTCAACCTAAAATAACTTAAATTCTATTAAGGTCCAATGGACACAATATCTTAATGTCTAATATGACCACATATCTAATATGACCACATCCTTGTTTTTTTGAAACTTTTTCTGATTTCAGAGATTACGCAACATTTTTTCTGTAAATTCTCTTTTTGTTTGAATTGACGATTTTATCCGCGTTCTCATTTTCCGCACTCATATTCAAATACCGTTTACCGGCGATCCAATCTTCGCTGATCTCCATTTCAATGGCACTGACCAACCGCAATAACGACGCCTCATTCGGGAACAGCCGGGCCACGCGGGTTCGCCGATTCACCTCCTCATGCAGTCGTTCCAGCATATTCGTCGTCCGCATTCGTTTACGATGGGATTGGGGCAGTTCAAAGACCGTCAGCCCTTCCGGCAGATTGGCCTCCATCCATTCGGCTAATGTCGGGGCGGAGTCCGCATACTTTTCCACATAGTAGGTCAGCCGCATCCGGGCCAGTTCACCAGTGGGCGCATTGAAGATGTCCCGGATGTCCTGTGTGACCTGCGGCTGCATGGCTTTGGTCGGGACATACGCCTGAGCGTTTCGCTGGAGGTGGAACTGACACCGCTGCCAGAGGACCCCTGTAAACAACGCCCGCAAGGCGGCCTGTAAGCCATCATGGGCATCGCTGACAATGCATCGAATCCCATGCAGCCCCCGATCCAGCAGCGATTTCAGGAAGGCCCGCCAGTGGACTTCCGCTTCACTCAAGGACACGCTGACGCCGAGGATCTCCCGCTTGCCATCGGGGGTGACGCCAATGGCTGTAAAGACCGCACAGGAGAGAACTGAGCCGTTTTGACGGACTTTTTCATAATGGGCATCCAGCACCAGATACGGGAACGCTTCCAACGGACGCTGCCGCCAGGTGTCCAGTTCCTCGTCCAGCAAGGTGGCCACTCGGGACACCTGTGTGCTGGAGATGTCCAGACCGCACATCTTCTCCAGCACCCCATTGACCCGGCGAGTCGAGATCCCCTTGACATACATCTCGGCAATGGCCAGTTTCAGGGCCCGTTCACTGCGGCAGCCCTTTTCCAGCGAGGACGGGTAAAACTGTACATCCCCGCGGACTTGGGGGACATCGACCGTCACGCGACCCATGCGGGTGTCAACCGTCTTGGGTTTGTAGCCGTTGGCGTGGCCCTTGCGGGTCTCGGACCGCTCGTAGGGACCCGCCCCCAAGGCGTGATCCCGCTCGATCTTCATTGCCTCATTGAGCAGAATCCGCATCACATCGGCAAATCCGTCAAAGCCATTTTCAATTAACAGTTCCATTACCGTCTCAATTGTGTTACCATCTATCTGGCGGGTCATCGTGTTTCTCCTAACTAAAGTTCTCGTAAACCTTTACAGGAGAACGGGACAGGCCCGCCAATTCAAGCAAAATTGTTCGTGTGTCTCCGGGTTCCGGTTCGTCGGCCTACGGCCTCCTCACCTCCACCCGGAGACACACGGTTAACACGAAATTACAGAAACAACTTTACAGTAGC
>JAFGQP010000215.1 GCA_016935635.1 Sedimentisphaerales bacterium | reverse complement strand
GTAAGTCCGGCTTCCGACGAGACTTTCATGGATCGCCGGCTGTTATGCTGCAATCGGCACTGCCCTGCCGGCGAGTTTTATGGGCGGACGATTCTGTGGGCTGTTTTGCTGGTCTGGGGCATGATGATGATTATCGGACCGGTCGAAAAAGGCTGGAGCACGCTTTTGCACCATATCAATCTGCCGATTCACGAGACCGGGCATTTGGTTTTCCTGGTGTTTGGCCGGTTTGTGCAGTTTCTGGGCGGTTCGGTTTTTCAGATTCTGCTGCCGGCGATTTTTGCGGCGGCATTTCTGATGTATAAGCGGGATGCGTTCGCTGCGGCGGTGATGCTGTGGTGGACGGGGCAGAACTTTCTGGATGTGGCGTCCTATATCCACGATGCGCGGGCGATGTCGGCGAATCTGGTCGGGGGCGGCATTCACGACTGGAACTGGCTGCTGGGGAAGATGGGGCTGCTGCATCTGGATCACTCGATTGCCGCGGCGGTTTTTGCGCTGGGGGCAGGGATTATGATGTTGTCCATGTTCTGGTCGGGATGGATTCTGTGGCTTATTGCCGAGGCTCGGCTGCGTATCCACAAGCATGCTGCAAATCAATAAAAAAGGCCGGACAAGACGCATCCGGCTCATGATTCAAGACATTGCGATAACTATTAAACGAAAACCACAACCGTACATGACACAATAGTACGCTTTTAGCATTACTTTAGCCAAGATAATCCGGCATGGGAAGGGAAAGACTACAAGGCATTACAGGTTTAAATTTACTTGTTTATTAATTTTTCGTCTGCCGCAGCAAATCGGGGCGGCGTTTGGACAGCCACTGGGGCAGGTTTTTGCGAGTCGCATTTTTCCATAGGCCGGCGCCGGATTGCATCGCCTGAGTCTGCAATTCAAGATAGTCATCAAAGCAGGTATGCTCATACGGTAAATACGCGTATCCGTAGCCTTCGGCAAGAATGCGTTCATTGAGGACGGTTCCATCCGGCAGGCGGATATAAGCCAGCAGCCGGCCGTATTTGTCACGCTGGTCGGCTTTGGAATCCAACAGGACAACGACGGTCTTGTTTTCACATAGTCGTCGTGTAAAATCCGAGGCTTCGGGCCCGAAATACATCACGCCGGTCTGCGGATTTTTGGTTTCGGGGGTATCGATACCCAATAGACGGACTCGCGTCGTCGGGTATTCTTTATCGGGAATTTTCAGGTCGATGGTATCACCATCGATGACTGCCGTAACCAGAAACTGCTGCTGGTGATATTTCTTCCAGTCCTGGGATTGATAAAGGCTGGACTTGACTGTCTGACGAACAGAAACTCCCGCCCATCGGTCCACCATCATCCAGGCCGGGAAAATAAAAAGGAAGAACAGCACCCAAAGTGTGTTCTTCCCTGTTTTGCTTATTGCATAACGTTTGCGGGATTTGCTCATGACTCCATTCCGCATCGCCACCGGTCCTTCGGCAGCGGTTTACCTGCTGAGTCGCATCTGCGTCATCAGACCGGATTATTTGGGCTGTTTGCGTTTTTCGACAGTCTTATCCAGTTCGAATGCATTGCAGACCGCTTCATAGGCCTTCATCGCTTCTTTGATATCGACTAAGCAGCTGATGCGGATTTCGCTGGTGGTAATGGCTTCGATGTTGATTTTCAGATCAGCCAGAGCCTTGAACATGATATTCGCCACACCGTAATGCGACCGCATTCCAACGCCAACGACGGACACCTCGGCGATGTCTTCACGGACAAAGACCGTGTCGCAATGTACCTGCCCGCGAATTTTCTCGATTGTTTCCCTGGCAGTCAGCATATCAGATTTGCTGACGGTAAAAGAGACGTTGGCTTTTTCCGTGCTGATTTCGGTTTGAATGATGTCATTGACGATCACTTTGTCGGCGGCCAGGTGCTCAAAAATACGAGCGGATATGCCGGGCTTATTATCGACACCGTTCATCGTAATTTTAGTAAGTTCTTTTTGTACGGTAGCACCGGATACGAGAATACCTTCCATTTGGGGGACCTCATGAGTAATGTATGTACCTTCATTTTCGTTCATACTGCTGCGAACGTGAATTGTGACGTTGTATTTCTTGCCGAACTCAATGGAACGGCTGTGCATGACGCCGGCGCCGAGGCTGGCCAGTTCCAGAATCTCGTCATAGCTGATCTGCTTCATCTTGACGGCATTTTTGAAAATGCGGGGATCGGCGGTGTAGATGCCGTCCACATCGGTATAGATTTCACAAAACGATGCCCCGAGCGCTGCTGCCAGAGCTACCGCACTGGTATCGGAACCGCCGCGGCCGAGGGTGGTGATATTGCCTTCATCGTCCATACCCTGGAATCCGGCGACAAAAACGATGTAGCCCTCATTCAGCTTTTTCTTGATGACCGAGCCGTCGATGCTCTTGATGCGGGCCCTGGTATAGGAATCGTCGGTCATCATTCTGACCTGGGCACCGGTAAAGCTGACGGCCTTGTGGCCCATTCCTTCCACCGCCATCGCCAGCAGCGATACCGTCTGCTGCTCGCCGGTGCTCAGGAGCATGTCCATCTCCCGTTTGGGCGGATTGGGATTGACTTCCTTGGCGTCGGCGATCAGCTCGTCGGTCTGCTGACCACGGGCTGAAGCGACGACAACCACCTGGTTGCCCTGCTGCTGGGCTCGAATGGCACGCTGTGCAGCCCGCTTGATTTTCTCGGCATTGGCTACAGAGGTGCCGCCAAATTTTTGTACAAGAATCGGCATAGCTTCTTTGTCCTGCTGAAACGTTAGAAAGACCCGCTGTCCGGCCCCTGCCGGCAGTGAGTACACAAATGGGGTACTATATCGGCACCCAAAGTGTTTGTCAATTATGTTTTTGGTAAATTCGGACCCGCCAAATCGGATTCGGGATATTCCGCAATGAAAAGCTTTGACATCGACCCGGCGGCGGCGTATAATCCCGGGGTGTTTTTGTCGCCAATCATAACTACTTTGCAGATAAGGCCTTCAGGCCTGTCGTAGTGGTAAGGAAAGGGGAATATTATGGCATTAAAGACCTCCGGTCACAGCGTATGGATGATGCTGACAGCAGCCGTGCTGCTGACGGCGGGCGGCTGTACAGATCAGTTTGGCAAACAGCCCACCGAAGCGGAATTGATCGCCGAACAACTGGAAGAGCAGAAAGAACTGGCCGTCAGCCTGTACGTCGATGCGCTGATGCTTAATGAAATCGATGCCCACCAGGATGCCCTCAAAAAGCTGGAACTGGCCACCGAGCTGAATCCGCAATTTGCCCTGGCCTATTCGATGAAAGGCGACATCTATCAGAAACAGCAGGATTACCCCAAAAGCGCCGACGCCTACGAGCGTGCCACGGAACTGGACCCCTGGTCCTTCAAGGACTTCTTCAATCTGGGTAAAGTCTCCGAAGCAATGAAGGAATTTGCCCGCGCCGTCAAAGCGTATGCCAATGCCTGCAAGCTGGACCCCGGCCATTACGAATCGCATTATAAGGCGGCTCGCTGCTATTATGAATTAAAAGAGTATGAACCGTCTCTGGAATACGCCAACAAGGCCAAGACCCTGAATCCATCTTCGGGCGAGGTCGAGGCCCTGTTTGGAGATGTCTTTGAGGCCAGGAAAAATCATGCCGAGGCAATTGACTCTTATCGCCGGGCTTTGGAATTAAAGGGCAACGATCCCAATATCATGGTGCCGCTGGCGGTCTGCTATCTGCGGACCGGGCGATTTACCGCCGCCCGCGAATTGCTGACCGATGTCATTGCCGAGGACCCCCAGAATGGCCCTGCCTATCAATACATCGGCTATGCCCAGTTGAAACTAAAAGAAACCGACGCCGCCATCGAAAGCTACAAGAAATCCGTCCAGATCAACGACAACGACTGGATGGCCCACAAGGGGCTGGGTGTCGCATATATGCTGCTGGCAATCAAAAATAACGACGAGAAACTCAAGGTGCTGGCGGTGGAACAGTGGACGATTTCCCTTGGGCTCAAGCCGGACCAGCCGGAACTCCAGGCTCTGATGGAAAAACATAAATAAGGCTAAAGCCTGGATTATTCAACTTCAAATAATCCTGCTTATGAACCCTACAGGTCGATATGAATAATCCCGAATCACAGACACCCTGCCGTGCCGGGCGAAGATTTCCGGATCTCCTCGGGCATTTTCTGTTCTGGCCGATTGCCATCGGGGGGGCGGCGTTTGACCTCTGGAGCAAAAAAGCGGTGTTTGACTGGCTGCCCTCGATACCCGACCAGAAATATGTGATTATCGAAGGGTATTTTAATTTCATCCTGCGGGTCAATCTTGGTGCCGCGTTCAGCCTGTTCTTTGGCCAGCGTACATTTTTGACCGGGATTTCAATCGCGGCATTTGGGGTCGTTGTCGGTATCTTTCTGTTCAGCGGGATTCACCGCCGCATTATGCAGATTGCACTGGGCTGCATGATTGCCGGGATTATCGGCAATCTCTATGACCGAGCCTTCAACGAGGGGATGGTGCGGGATTTTATCGATGTCACGATTCCGCTTATCGGTTATAACTGGCCGACATTTAACATTGCCGACAGTCTGCTGTGCATCGGGGTAGGGCTGCTGATTATCGCCAATCTCACTGCTCAAGCTGATCCAGCACCTGCTCCTCAACAAACAAAGGCACGTTAAGGCCGGAAGCCAGGCCCAGGGCATCCGAAGGACGGCTGTCCACTTCAATCAGATTCTTGCCCTGCCGGATGTAAATTATCGCATAGAAGGTGTGGTCACGCAGGTCGGTAATAACCACCTTTTCAACCGTGCCCCCCAGCTGCTCAATCACCCGGGCCAGTAAGTCATGCGTCAGCGGTCGCGGCAATTCGATTCCTTTGAGCCGGCGGTCTATGGCCAGGATCTCTGGCATCCCGATGACAATCGGAAAACTCCGCCCCCCCTGCAGTTCTTTCAGGACAATCACCTGCTGATCGACCGATTCATTAATCAGGATTTGCGACAGTTCCATCGGGATTTCCATACGCAGCCTTTCAATTAGGCCAGTTCGGCCAGGTGTTTATTCACCGCCTCGAGCTGGTCAGTCAGGTCTTTGAGTTTCTGGCGGCTCTGTTCGACGACCTCGGGCTTGGCCCGGCTGACAAAGCTGTCATTGGACAGCTTCGCCTGCAGCGGCCGGATGCCGTTTTCGATAAATTCCTTTTGCTTTTGCAGACGCAGCCGCTCGGCTTCCACATCCACAACATCATGGACATAAATCTGCATTTCCTCAACAATCGCAGCAGCGGAATTGGCAAGCTTGGGGGCATCGGCCTCGATAATCAACTGTTCCATACCTGCCAGTTCGCAAATCAGATGACTGCCGTCACGCAGCATCCCAAGACGGCCCTGCGGGGCAACAAGGGTCCCAATCAGCCGTTTGGCAGGATGAATATTGTATTTGTTACGGATATCGCGGATGGCCCCGATGCAGTTTTGCAGGGTTTCAATCTGCCGCTCGACATCCGGGGCGATAAATGCATCCAGCCCCGCAGGCCAGGGAGCAATCATAATCGACTCTGCCGAGGGGGCTGCGGCCAGTGTACCCAGTCTGCGTACCGGGGCAATGGCATTGAGATTCTGGAAGATGCCTTCGGTAATAAACGGCACAAACGG
>JAFGQP010000214.1 GCA_016935635.1 Sedimentisphaerales bacterium | reverse complement strand
TTTAAGGGCAACTCATAAGTTGGCTACCTCAGGTGCTTCCGAAAAGCCTGATGAGCAAGGCCATTCACTATGCCTTAAATCAATGGGATGCTCTGGTCCGGTACACGAGTGACCCGCGTCTGAGCATCGATAACAATCTCTCGGAAAGAACCTTGCGAATGGTGGTCGTCGGACGCAAGAACTACCTGTTTGCCGGCAGTGAAGCGGGAGCCGAGAGAGCCGCCATCATTTACAGCCTGGTGGCCAGCTGCAAACTGATGGGCATGACCCGTTCGCTCCATGATGTGCTGAAAAAGGTTACAACGTGGCCGCTCATCAGATCGACGCGTTGCTGCCGTCCCGTTGGACACCGCCGAAATTACCCTCTAAAGAGGCTGTCATCACCAAAGAATTGCCCGCCGGAGTCGCCTGACAAGTCAAATGGCTGGCGGCCATTATTTTTGCTGAGGTGTACTTGGCCTAGATTTTACTCTTTAACAACCAATATCATGTATCTATAGAGCGATTTACACAGAACTAGCGATCAGACCTTTTTGATCGAAATCATCTTGGCCAGTTCGATTTCCGACAATTCCCACCAGCAGATATTGCCCTGATATTTTGTCGTAAATAAATTCCTTTACCAATCGAAAATTCTCAATCTGCCCGGCAGATTTGACATGAATGCGTTTTCCGGTACAGTATATTCTGTTATTGCCGGCACGGATATAATCCCCCTTGTCAGGCGTGATCGGAATATCCTGATATATCATTTCGAGCACTTTTTGTTCAATACTATTCAAATCCATATCCGGTTTTTGCGGAAAACCAATGACAAACCCATGCCGAACATCAGAATGCAAAACAGATGGCACAAAGCCATGATCTCTACTGAGAATGAATTGAACAAGGTCTTCGGCGGAATGTGCCATCTGCCGGTATCGCAATCCCTCTTCAGTTCTTTTTTTGACAGCATGCGGAGAGGGGCCGAATATCGAGGGTCTGTAAACACGAACTTCTTCACCAATACCAAACAATACCTGCGCATTATAACCTAACTGGTCATATATTAATTCAAAATGTTCAATTATGACACGCCTCTCAAACGACAGGGCTTTGTTGATGGCATCCACAATTTCGAATTTTTGCCGAAAAGCGGATTCGTAGCGAATATCAAGATGAAATGTATGGCCGGAAAAGAAATCATCCTCTGAGAAATTAAAAATCGGACAAGGCCGAAGATTAACACCCTCATCATCATTAGTCAGTTCCAGACCGGGGAATAAGCCTTTAATCAGCGTGGATTTCCCGGAACCTTCGTTGCCTATTACCCCAATAATCAAATCGGATGGGTACAAATATTTCTGGGAAAGCTGACTTCCCAGAATATACATTCGTCTACGGCCTCGCGGAGCGTAATAACTGGCATATACCAGAGTGTCTTTAATCGGCATCCGTAACATATTCTGATTCCTATATATCCAGCAAGATCGACAACAAAGGCCCATGTTGCTGAGCACCATAGACATCGGTATCTCCCGGCGCTCCTGATGAAATAGGTCTGTCCATGCAGATTTTCACGGCACAGGCCGGATCAAAATAAACTACTTTGTTTATCTTTGTCGGGCATACATTATAAATTGCCGCCAACATTTTTGCATTAATTCCATTATTTTTTTTTACCAACTCATAATCTGCTTTTTCAAGGAAGATAATATCCATAGTCAGCTCAAACGGGCTGCAATTTTTACTTCGGATGACTTTAGCCAGTTCGGTTATTTGTTTTTGCATTGAACCTCCTCATATCTGGACAACGCTTTCCGGAAATAATCTTTTGAGCTGGTCTTGAGACACTTCCATCAGATGATAAATGGAAAACTCATAGACTGCCCCCGTTTGAATATCGGAAGGCGAAAATGGGAAAGCCAGATTGCCGGCGGTCGAAATCCTGCCGGGGTATCCATAATGCAGCAGGGTCGATCGCATAATAGAGCATATCGTATTGGCGTTTTCCTGCGTTTTTCCCACAGCTTCAAGCAGAATGCCGATCTCATGACTTGTTATGGAAGGATTAGGCTCCAGTTCTCCCATGACGGCATTTTTGCCATAGATATGTGTATTGACATAACCGTCAATTTTTTCATTTTCGAGAATTTCTTTCACATGCATCTCAACAGCCTTAAGAATGGAATTAATGCCGGCGATCATAACCGGATCCCTGCTTCCCGCAATGCTAACTGTACGGTATCCGACCTGACGGGCTCCTTCCAGTTTGAGCGTATAAGGATTTGCCGGAATAAAATGTGTGCCTTTGACTTCAACCTGTCCATCGCCTATTTCCGTGAATTCCACTTCACGCAAATCCAATGCCCCGCCTGGTCCTGGCAGACAATATGGATCGGATTTTTCATACAGCGAATGAGCCGCAACAGACGTTCTGGTAAAAGACCTCTTCATATTCAGCGGTTTGAGCACAAATGAGTTTTCTTTCAAAATACCCAGTGCACAGTCGGCGCCGGATCCCGGTTGGGCGGCAATCGCGGCACACTCAAGAATTTTACCAAGATGAATCGCAAGAGCAGGATTATAGCCAAGCAGAACAGGCAACGCAGCAAATCCTGCCGGATCATACGCCCTGCCGGCAAGGATCACCCGGCAATCCTGCCGCAGCGCTTCCACAAAAGGTTCTGTTCCCATCTGAGCTACAATATAGCTGGTTTCCTCAACAGTCTGTTCGGTCAGAGGTTTATTCTTGCACAAGGGATGAATTTTGTTTTCCTGAATGGATTTGCAAACCAGGGACTTATCGATGTCAGCGGGAATTATACCCATTTTAAAGGACAGCCTTTCCTGACGGGCAATCTCCCGGATAATCTGCTCACACCAGTCCAGGTGAGGCTTTGCTCCTGAGCCGCCGGCCGAACCAATAATAACGGGTATTTTACGGGGAATGGCTTCTCTGAGCATAATCCGCAAATCGCGTTTGACCCCAACTCGGTCCGTAAAGGATTTTCCCGAGCCGAGATAATAAGGGCCCGGATCCACCGAGCCGGCATCAACTGCGATTAGATCGGGATTTTCCTTTATACCCTGAAGAAAGGATGACTCCGGGAAACCATATCCAAGGATGGCGGTGGGAGACAGTATTTTAAACTCTCTATTGCTCATCATTCGTTTCCATATTTAAGGCTTAACAGCTTCAGTGTCCGTTCCATTTCATTTTTCACAATGCAAAAACCTTCATCGAAACCCATTCCCGGCTTGGCAAGCATTCGATCTGCACCGGCAGCCAGCGCCAGATGCACACATATCTTTGCGGAAATGTCCGTCTCGTTACATGTCCCGCCCTGATAGGCCTCCATGCCGTGTCTTTTCGCATACAAGACGCTTTCGACAATATGTTGAATGCCTCCCAGGTCCGGCGTCTTGATCTGAACCATGTGGCAGCATCGACTGTCGCTAAAATCCCGAACATCCTCATAGGTATTGCACCATTCATCCGCCACGATTTTCACTTTGCAGCCGATATTATCCAGTTCTTTTCGAATCTTTAAAAGCATATCTATCTGCCGCTGCTTGTGACCGACATCCACAGGCCCTTCGATGTAAAGATCAAATGGGCGAGCCGCCTTCTCCAGCTCAGCCAGATATGTCGCGATTCTGGAGATATCATAATTAAATATCATTCCTATCGTCCCATAGACATCAATATGCAGTGTCGGATGGTAAGATGAACTGAATCTATTATGTAAAATTCGCTCACGCAGCCATATAATATAATCTTTAAGCTTTTTGCCATCCATGCCTAATTTGCTTTCGATATTATTAATCAAAGCGTGAGGCAGCACATCGACCTGTTTGAGAATCATTTTATCAGCAGCAAGGTAGCGATCATCACCGCTTTGACCAAATAAAGGAACGGGTTTTATGATAGATGGCAAATTATATTCCTGCCAAATAATTTCAGTCATGGTCTTTTGATGAGCTTTGGCAACTGCATCCAGAATCGCCTGTGTAATTCCGTAACGCAAAGCGGTATGCAATTGCCGACCTTCAACCAATACGCGATCGATACGGTCCGCCAGTTCCCGAAAACAGTTTACCGAAGCACATTCAAGCATCGGCCTGACATACTTTTCCAGCACTGAAATATAAGAGTGTGCCGTAAACAAGGGGTCGCGCCCCCCTGCCCCGGAATATTGAACGGCCGCACAATCTCCAACTGCTGTCTGTCCATTCTCAAGAACTAATAAAACAGATATGGATTCTCCAGCCTGTCGTACCTGCTTAAAGCCGGCCGTGACCGCCCCGCCCTGATAAAAAAATCCATCCTGCTTTAAGCCGGACTTGATTGCTGCCTGATCATCAGAGAAAAACCCGGTATAGCCGGTGGAAAACAATACTTTTTTTATATTCATCGAGGTCTCCCCACCAGTCGTCCCTTGCTGATCGCATAAATATCGTCAACCACCATTTGAAAACAGGGTTGGCGGCCTTCAGCACAAGCTCTTTGTTGAATTTTATCAGCATGATATTTATAAACGGATTCCGGCAGGGGCACTTCCGCTTTTTCCAAGACTCGAATTGCACCTACATTATCACGAATTGAAAGCATTTTGCCCTTGTTGTAAATCGAAGGTGAAAATGGCACATCGATAACACCGGCCTGAAAAGCTCGAACCGCTCCTGCGGCTATATTGCCCTGGCCAAGATCGAATACTGAATCCAAAACAGCCCGCACTTCCTGCTTGATTATTTCTGTCTCAATACTCAATTCACGCGAATCTGGGAGATATTGATCCTTGAGCATATTGGTTATCTGGCGTGTCGCTTCCAGGCCCTGAATATTGGCCTCGCAGGTTGGTATTCCTGATGCCTCGTGGGGTGTCTTGATAATGACTTTTGTCGCCCCTGATAGAGCAGCCACTGCTCCGCCCCAAGCTATAACTGAATACGCCTGCGTCTCTTTTTCTGGAAAACCGCCCATCCATTGATGCAGAACTGTAGTCAATTCATAATTAGTGTAACCGAATCGCTGGAAATATTCATCCGCCAGCTCACGCAGACTTCGTATCGCAGCGACATCCTGTATCAGATTGCCCAACTGCCCATAGCCCAATGTAAGTGAAACGACACCCTGCTCCAGAGCAAGCAACCCTTCCAGAATTGCAACAGCGTGGCTGATAAATGGAGGAATCAGCGTTCCGGAAAGCGGTCCAAAAGGCTCCCTGTTGATCGTAATCCTCTCTTCTTGATAAAATCCGACAAGTCGATCTACGTATTGCCAATGGCGAATTGATGTTTCCAGCGGTACTTTTTTGGCATAGGGAATATTATAAGAAATCCCCCCTCCCTCAAAAGCGGTAAACCCCCCGGCTAGTGTAATTTCAGCCAGCAGCCGGGCATCCGGAGTCCCGTGCCGCACCTCCAGGGGCTTATGAACCGCTTGAACCACCCTGCGGCAGGCCTCAAGCCCGTGATTCACGGCGGGAAAGCCATTGAGCATGGACTGTCCTGATTTGACAGATCGTTCAATTCCTCTCTGGGCATCTTGATAACGATTTTGACGGGTATACGCGTCAATAGTTGTCGGCAGTAAATCACAGTAGTTTTCAAGCCGGCTCAGCAGCTTGATATGTTCATCCACAAGGGCGACGCCTGCCCGCGGTTGAAGCAAAAGCAATCCATTTTCCTGAGCATTTTTCATGACTAGAGAAAAACGCTTCGACTCAGAAAGATTCTTCTGAAATTCAATCCCCTCGGCCAAGTCAATCATGCTTCCCGTCGACCAGGTTTCCAGCACCTCTTTTCTTTCTTTTTGAAACTCCGTCATGTCAATTTTTTCACTGACTACGACCATATGTTCTCCATTGTGTTTTTTGTCGGTATTGGCAAATCAGTCAAGCTGTTGATTGCTGTATGAACCACCTGAATCGGGTAATCCCGGACAAGATTGCCCAGCAAAGGAATCAAATAGGATTTGTCCTGATATATTGAATATTTCTGCGGATATAAATAAATATATTCCGATTTGGATTGTCGAGGCTGTTTCCAGCGGGAAGCAATCAGCATTGCCAGGCCCTCATCGGCACATTGACTTAAAAAGCCCCCGGTAAATACAATTTTCGACACACTTCTGAGATCTTTTCCTGTCTGAATAAAACTTTCGCCGGATCCCGTGAAGATACGCTTGCGGTACCCTACATGACGTTCGGCCGCCTGCGTGATACAAATATCCGCAATCATACGATCATAAGACTTCTCAACAGGATTGTCGGGCACATAAGACGTCTGATCCATGACTTTATAGGCATAGTCCTGTATCGCCATTAATTCATCTGTATTTTTCATATTTTGGAGAATACCACTGCCGGCCAGTAAAACTGAAGCAGCATTGATTCTCATCCCCAACTCCCCTTCGACAGTCCTTTTGATTCTCGGCTCCATTAGTCCCCGATACAAAACTCCTCCTTCGCCGGGATACCCCTCGCAGCATGAATAAAAGTCTGTCGTGGCTCCGCCCATGTCGATAACACAAAAATCACTCCAATCCGTTCGATGGGATGAAATGGCTTCAACCAGTTCCATCACTGCCAAAGGCGTCGGTAGCGGCTCCCGGCTGGCCAGTTGAACAATATCGCCAAGTCCTTTTCCGGTAATAATGTGTTTTAGAAATACATCCTGGATGGTTTGACGTGCAGAGTCTGGCGATATGTGATCCAGTTCAGGCAATATGTTGTCAGCATAATATAATGAAAATTGTGATAGAATTGCCGACACTTCATCCCGCATCACCTTATTTCCCGCATAAATAATTTCCGGCCTGATTTGAAGACCAGCTAAAAGCCCGGCATTGTGTCGAATATGCGTTTCATTACCTCCATCTGTACCTCCGCACAACAGGATAATGTCTGGGCATAATTGTTGAATCTGACGGATATTATCCAGGGTCAGCTTGTACTCATAAGCCTGAGTAACCTTGGCACCCGCCGACATGGCTGTGATCCTGGCGGCTTTCAATGTCATATTCGGGACGATCCCGACCGCTATGATGTACAGCCCCCCCTTTGCTGACGAAGAAAAATAGACGGGATAAGAGGGTTTTTGATTGTTAACTTCAAGACACCCGAAACACTTCAATACCTGATATACACTGTCAGGCAATGATGCAGGATTGGTTGGAACCATGGCCATTTTCTCAAGAACCAATGTTTCCGGGCCAACATTGAATAAGGCTGCTTTGGTAAATGTTGATCCAATATCAAGGCTGATTACCTTGTCTTCATGCCGGACATGGGAATGTGTCATATACGGTTCTCTTGCACAGATTGCAAAGAGTCAATGTCCTGTCGTAAAAGCAATGTCACCTGTTCCAGGTCCGCATCCGGCTTAAAGATACGATCATAACCCATCCGTTGAAATTTCCTTTCTATGGCTGAAAAATCCTTCTTGCCAATGACAAGATTGCCTCCTACATATAGAACAATATTTTCCAGACCTGCTTCAATACAACGCCCCCGCAAGCCTTCGCAATCCAATTCACCCTGTCCGTACAGAGATGATATCAGAATCGCATTGGCATTGGTTTCAATTGCTGCATCAATGAATTCCTGCTGGCTAACCATAACGCCAAGGTTAATTACATTAAAACCAGCGTTTGCAAAATAACGTTCCAGAATTTTATTGCCTACGGCATGGCAATCAGAACCAATGACACCCAACACAATCGTATGCTGACGCATTGCTTACTGGTCTCCTGACACATGAAAAAATAATCCTAGCTTTCAAAAAAGCGTTCTTCATTTCGCTTAAAGCAACGTATCTGAAAGCCCGTATAAGTAATTTGCTCGATCGCTATTTTATTACCCTATTTTCGTCATTATCACATGTTATCCATATTGTGTCTTGTCTGTAATATCAGCAAATACTTAAATCTTTGCAAAACTATTCAATATCACACAACATAAGATATTGGGTTCAGGACACAGAAGAATCCATCTATTTAGAGGATATCTCGACAACGTTTTTTACTTGTGCAAATAATCAAGTAATTACTCTGTTTTCCATCAAGACATTTATAACATCCTCGCTATAGTACAGCTTCTGCCGTCGAGGTTAAGTATAATAGCCTATTGAATAATTAAAAAATATCCTTTTCGAGACCAACGATGCAAAATACAGTAAGTAACATTCCAAAACCGGTCAATGAACCTGTATTTTCTTATGCTCCGGATTCAGAGCCTTCCAAGCGGCTTAAAGCCGAATTGAGTCGACTCGAATCCCAACAGATAGAAATTCCGTTAATTATTGGGGGGAAAGAAGTCAGAACCACCAGCACAGGAAAATGTGTCCAGCCTCACTGCCATAAGCACACTCTGGCAGTCTATCATAAGGCAGGTAAAAAAGAAATCGAAATGGCAATTCAATCGTCTCTGAAAGCCAAAGCGGACTGGGAAAAACTCCCCTACCAGCAGCGAGCCGCCATCTTCATGAAGGCTGCCGAACTGCTGGCCAATAAATACCGCTACACGCTCAATGCGGCGACGATGCTCAACCAGAGCAAAAATCCATTCCAAGCTGAAATTGACAGCGCCTGTGAAATGATTGATTTTTGGCGTTTCAATGCGTATTTCATGCAGGAACTATACAAAGAACAGCCTCTGCATTCGCCGATTGGCTCGTTAAACTTTGTTGAACATCGTCCTCTTGAGGGATTCATCTTCGCAGTAACACCGTTTAATTTTACTTCCATCGCCGGAAACCTTCCCACCGCTCCCGCAATGCTCGGTAATACCGTACTCTGGAAACCGGCCTCAACGGCAGTATACGCCGCTTATTATATCATGAAAATTCTGCAGGAAGCAGGCCTGCCTGATGGCGTCATCAACTTCATACCCGGCTCGGGCTCCGAAGTCGGCGATTCGGTTATGGCATCGCCTTATTTCTCCGGTCTTCACTTCACTGGCAGCACCGATGTTTTTCAGGGCATGTGGAAGACTATCGGTAATACTATTCAAAACTATAAAACATACCCGCGTATTGTTGGCGAAACCGGCGGCAAAGATTTCCTGATCGCACATGGATCTGCGGCTACAGATGCTCTTAAAGCTGCCATCATACGCGGGGCCTATGAATATCAAGGACAAAAATGCTCTGCCCTTTCTCGAATGTATCTTCCTAACAGCATCTGGAAAATACTCAAGGAACCCCTGGTGGAAGAAATCAAACATATCAAAATCGGACCGGTACAGGATTTCTCCAATTTTATGAACGCTGTAATTGACAAAGGCTCATTTGACAATGCCAGGCGTTACATTGAGCACGCAAAGAAGGCCTCGGATGCCTCTATCGTCTGTGGGGGGGGCAGTGATGATTCTATGGGATATTTTATTCAGCCAACTCTCATCCAAACAACTAATCCACAATACAAATCCATGGTTGAGGAAATCTTCGCTCCGATTCTAACCATGCATGTTTATGAGGATGACCAATACGAACAGGCTCTCGAATTGTGCAACCAGACAAGCATCTTCGGTCTGACAGGATGCGTATTCGCACAGGATCGATACGCAATCATGACTGCGATGGACATGCTTCGCCACGCGGCTGGTAATTTCTATATCAATGACAAACCAACAGGTGCTGTAGTCGGACAGCAGCCGTTTGGTGGTTCCAGGGGTTCCGGCACCAATGACAAGGCAGGTTCAATGCTGAATATGCAACGATGGATCTCTGTCCGAACCATCAAAGAAAACTTCCTTCCGCCGACGGAATATCGTTATCCATGCATGGGGTAAAACCGATGCCGCGGTCAGCTTATCGTTTATTGACAACATAACGATATTGAGCGGGTGAAATACCGATAGTTTTCTTGAATTGACGTGAAAATGCGCTCTGATCCGCATATCCACAATTCAGAGAAATATCAATAATTGGTTCATCTGTTTCGCGAAGCTTCCAGAGGGCCGCTTCCATCCTTGTTTTCTGGATAAACTGCCCCGCGGTGATATTAAATATTTTCTGCATCCGCTGCTCATATTGGTACAGTGACATACCAGCCATATCAGCTAAATCCTCAACAATAAGCGATTCGTGATAGTATTTTTTTATATAAGAAACCGACTCTGCGATTTTTTGGAATTCTTCGCTTTTTTTGTTCTGAACCTGCAAATCCCTGGAAACACCCGCCAGCCCAACCACTCTCCCGCCCGGACCATGCAGAGGAACTTTTGTCGTCAGGCACCACCCCAGCGACAGCGTTGGTGCAATCTGAAGTTCAAGCTGGTTGAGTATGGGCTTTCCTTCCCGAAGCAGTTCTTCATCCTGTTTGCGGTATTCACATCCAAGAGGTTCCGGATATACCTCGTCAGGTCTTTTTCCAATCAAATCCTTTTTGGATTGAAAACCACAGCGAATGACCAGTGCCTGGTTAACAAGGATATATTGCCCAAGCGAATTTTTAACAAAATAGACCATGTCTATAAGCTGATCAAACAGAGCCTCACACGTAAATGGCTCAATAAGCTGTTCAAAAAACTCCTTTTGCAACGTGGTAAAATTCATTAAAATTTCGCCTTCATCTTTGTAATTTCAATTGATTTCCAAGCAAACAGTCTCTCCATGAGGTTGCTACACTAGCAGGACACCTGTCGCTTCTTATGCAGGTTCCTATTGTTTTATCGGTGCTGTAGGTCATATAACATAAACATATTCAATTTTGCAAAACTTCAGTTGTAATTTATATTTCGCCTAAATCAATCATACAAATTCTGATGATGTCTTGATCTTCCGCAAAGGCGGAGCGTTCTTTCACTTAAAATAAGTACCGGATGTTTCCTGTCCACAGAAGGTTGTAAGTGAATCAGTCATCATCAGCCGGCTACTTATTAACATCTTAGGTGAGAGGCCTCTAAGCGAGTAACGTACCCGATACTGTTGATAAATATGGGCGATGACGACTTTGACGTGATCCGCCTGACGCTTGTCCCGCAACTTCCGACGCTGGTTTTCCAGCTCGACCAGTTGTGCCTTGGATAACGAATAGTTATTCATATTTTGATCATCGGACATAAGATGCCTCAAAGTTTAAAACAGGATTTTTCAGTTGAGAGCAGTATACATTCACTAAGATGTCTCCTGTTGATAATTTATTTAGCAATTCCAATTGGACTAAAGACCACATACAAAATCAATGTTAAGATAATGACAATCCAACCGACAATCATTGCACTCTTCGACGAATATAGCTCAATTTTCGTGTTAACCTTAAACTCGACCGGTTGAGCCAACGGTTTAATGGCGGTAATAACGCCCATCACTAGCAGGCACAACGCAAAGCAAATGGCCATTCGATTCAGGAACTGTATCTGGGGCGCCGATGCTTTCAGTGCACCATAAGCAATGATACTGGTCAGCAACCCAATGACACCTGAAAAACGGGGTGCCTTATGAACGATCAGGCCGAAAACAAACACTGCCAGAATACCCGGGGAAATAAAGCCCTGGCTTTCCTGGATGATGGTGAAAATACTGTGGCTGAATTTGGGATTGCCTAAAGCCGGTGCCAACGAAATGGCAATCACAGAAAAGACAACCACACAAATACGGCCCAGCCGCACAATGGTTTTCTGTGTCGCATTGGGATTTATATATTTGGTGAAAATATCCATGGTAAAGATCGTGGAAGCTGCATTCAGCATGGCCGCCAGTGAACTGACGATCGCACCTAGCAAGGCAGCCAGTACAAAGCCGACCAGGCCTGTATTTCGGGGCAGTACTTTGCTGAGCAAGTGACCCAGGGCCGAATCATACTTGTACCCGATAAACTTCTCAGTACTCGTTAACGCCCCTGCCGCTTTGGCCTTTTGTTCCGTTATATGATTATAAACTTCCAGTTCCTCTGCTAAGGCAGGGAAGACATTTTGCCATGATTTGTCTTCGGACTTAAAGAGCGTGTATTCAGCGGCACTGATGTTATCATGGCTGTCCTTGGTAATCGGAAGAATCAGCGGGTTCTTCAAGTCGATGGTCTTTAACGCCGTTCCATCATCGAAAACAGCCAGCATAAATTTCTCGCCTGACCAACCGGACAAGGCCTCTTGGGACGGATTATTGACAACCTCGACCAGTCCGGTTGCAGGATTAGCCATTTTATATTTGGCGATGACCGGTGCATTATCGTGAACCGCTTTGAATTTCATCTCCGAGGAGAACAGGTTAAATGCGATAATGCCGGGGATCACAATGACAAAGGGGATCAAAAGCTTCATAAATGCCGAAAACACAATGCCTTTCTGGCCTTCGGCTAAAGAAGCGGAGCCAAGTGTACGCTGGGTGATATACTGATTCAAACCCCAGTAGTAAAAATTCGGGATCCACAGCCCCAGCAAAAGCGCTGTCCACGGCAGTACCGCATCATCCTTAGGAAGGAACATATTCAGTCGAACCTTATTAAGCTCCACAAACCGCTCCATGACACCTTGCTGCTGAGTGAATGTTTTAACGGCCACGGCACCGGATTTGACGTCCTCAATATACGCGGCCTCTGAAACACCGCCTAACATCTTGAAGGCAAAGATCATGACAACAGCGCCGCCGACGATCAGCGCGCTGCCCTGAATCAGATCGGCCCATGCACATGCTTTGAGTCCGCCTGCGGCCACGTAAACCATCGCAATAATCCCAATAACCAAAGAAGCCAGTTGAATCGACGGAATATAATCCATATCCATCTCTCCGGCCATGGCATTGATGGTTAATGCACCCGAATAGGTTACCGCGCCCAGCAGCAGCATATAAATCAGCAACATACTGGCAGCCATAATTAAACGTGCCCACTGGTTGTAGCGATATTCCAGGAATTCGGGCATGGTATAAATACCGGCTTTGAGGAAATACGGAAGGAAACAAAATGCCACTACCACCAACGTGATTGCTGCCATCCACTCATAACTGGCAATCGCCAAACCAACATGACTGGCGGCATTACCGCTCATTCCGACGAACTGTTCAGAAGAGATATTGGCGGCGATCAACGAAAAACCGATCAGCCACCATTTTAAGCCTCTGCCGGCAAGGAAGTAATCTTCACCGGATTTTTCATTGCGGCTCTTCCATAAGCCTAAACTGATCACACAAACTACAAAAGTCACAAATACTAAAATATCTAGTGTACCCACTCTAACACCTTTCCCATGAAAACTTCAAAGACAATAGTCACCTTGAAAACATTTCCAAGATATACACGATTTCCTAATCAAACCATAAATAATCAGTTAATATTTGACCCTAATCGTCCAAATCAACTTCGTCAATTTGAATTATAAACAGGCGCCGGTAACAAATTCTCCGGTCCAACACCATTCTTTTCAAGTCAAAATCAGAAAGTATTGAAGCACCAATTGCTATCCAACCAGCATCTTTACCTGCAAGAATATAGTCCGCAAAGGTCTCTTCTTTCTACCCCCCCCAAAAAAAAATAACAATACCAATCATCAATGCAAAAAATACCCCAAGCACCTCTCAATCTAACGTACGAAAACCTTCCATCACAAGTATATTTACCATCATTATAACATTTCTCCTGATTTCGATTCGGATGGGCTCACTATTTCACACTAAACTTATGAATGGTCGTGGTCTTATAGATTTGCCCCGGACGAAGCACGGTTGAAGGAAACTCGGCATGATTTGGAGAATCCGGATAGTGCTGAGTCTCCAGGCAGTATGCATTGCGGTGTTTATACACTCTACCTTCCTTACCGACCAATGTCCCATCGAGAAAATTACCGGAATAGAACTGGATCGCCGGTTCGGTGGTGAAGATCGCCATCTCACGGCCGGATTTCGGTTCGTACACTTTTGCCGCCAAAGACATCTCATTCTCGTTCTCTTTATTGAGAACCCAATTATGGTCATAGCCGCCACCATACTTGAGTTGAGTTGTGTCTGTATCAATGCGCTTCCCAATCGCTGTCATTTGTGTGAAATCCATGGGAGTTCCCTCAACGGAACGCAATTGAGCCGTGGGAATCAACCCTTCATCGACCGGCGTGAAATAGTCGGCATTGATCATCAACTGATTTTCATAATTGCTGCCAATCCCCTGGCCGGCCAGGTTGTAATAGTTGTGATTCGTCAGGTTGCATACTGTCGGCTTATCCGTGGTCGCTTCATAATCAATTGCCAACGTGTTTTTATTTGTCAACGTGTAAACAACGTTCACATCTAAGTTGCCCGGATAGCCCTCTTCCATGTCCTTGCTGAGATAGTGCAGTTTCAAGCCGACAGCCTCATCCGTTTGGAACGGTTCGGCCTCCCAAACAACTTTATCAAATCCCTTCAGGCCGCCATGCAAATGGTTTTTTCCGTTATTAACAGCCAAGGTGTATTCTTGCCCATCCAGCGTAAATTTCCCTTTCGCAATCCGGTTGCCATAACGCCCAATCAGGCATCCAAAATACGGGCTTTTTTCTTCATAATCCTTCAGATTATCAAATCCCAGAACAATGTCCCCCAGATTGCCTTTGCGGTCAGGTGTCCACAGTTCGGTGATGGTTCCGCCGTAATTGGTGATCTTGACAACAAGGCCATTGGCATTCGTTAATGTGTAAATATCTGCCTGTTGTCCATCTTGAGTCTTTCCAAAATCTGCTTTTGCAATACTCATCCTGGCAACATTCTTGCCGGATTGCGACAAGTTCTCACAACCGGTCACTAAAACAGCCATGCATACCAAAACAGAATAAAACCTGTGATAATCGTTCCTTGTCATGCTTTGTCTCCTTTGTTAATAGTGCGTTTTCAATTACGTTAGGTTCTTACTCAACAGATAATAGATTTCCTTTGGTCCTGTCAATAAACACAGGAATCTCGATACTCCTTTAACGGAGGCAAAGGGACCGCTGTTCGCTGTGCGTATGAATAAAAAAGATGGACGAGATCGATTTTGCCGGCTGTTGATTGTCATGTTAGGACAATTACATCCGACTTATTCTGGTTAAGAAAAGATATCGATCTCGCCCGTTAAGGTATCTTTTCGCTAAACGGTTGTGCTTTTAATCAGGGGCGCCGTCGATCCATGGGAAGCCGGTAATCCGCAGGGTTGTGCATCCGTATGGGATCAGGCGGATGGTCTCGACTTTTCCGTCACGGAAACGAGTTGCAGGGCTTCTCGGGACCGGGCCGGCTGAGCCACGATAGAGCGTCCAGTCTGAGAGCTTCACTGCCGGCATCTGAAGTTCGATCGGGGCGTTTTCCAGATTCCAGGGATTCGCCGCGACGGAGTTTTTGGTCACAACCTTGACCTCTTTGTTGAGGTTGTTCAGCGTTTCTTCAAAGAGTGCATAGTTCCAGTCCTGTGTCGTCCGGCATTCGCGATAGCCACGATGCATAGCCTCAGCCGGAACGCCCTCAGGCGCCGGATGTTTAACCTCGGACCAGTTTTCTTCCAAGCGAAGTGCATAGACCAGTGGGCCGCGTTCGATGGATGCGCTGCGTTCGTACCAGTATGATCTGCGTAACTGCATCGGCAGTTTCAGTTCAACGCGATCGCCAGACTTCCAGGTGCGGTTGACGATTGCCACTTGACCTGCAGCCGCTTTAGGACCGGGTTCGCCATCAACGGTAATCACGGCCTGTTGGCACCAGCCGGGAACACGCAGATGCAGCGGAAACGCGACGGACTTATCTGTTTTGACCGTAAAACGAATGGTTTCTTCAAACGGATATACGGTTTCTTCGGTGATCGTTACCTGTTGACCGTCTGCAACCTTGGCGGTGACGCTGCAGGGAGCGTACGCCATGGTAACCAGACCCTTGTCTGCCGAAGCCATCCAGAGGTGCTGGGTAAACTTGGGCCAGCCCTGATGATAGTTGCAGGTACAGCAGGGATAGCCGTGCAGCAGGCCGTATACAATACGGGAGCCGCCATCGTCGCCAAAAGACCGATCCCCCCAAGTACACTCGACCTGGTTGGACTGCTGGAAGTACTGACGGGCATGATGATCATCGGTAACCTGGGTTGGCAAAGCATTGAACGCAATCCTTTCGATGAGATCAGCAAAGGATACATCACCGGTAATCTCAAACATCTTTTCCAGCGAGAACATCATTTCGACCGCACTGCACAATTCGCTGCCGCGATCCAGACCGGAGCCATGCATATATTCGTCGCCGCCGTAGAGACCGTGCGGTTGGCCCTGGTGATTGCGGATATCACGGAAAGCGAGGTGTGTTGCCTCGATCTGCTTGTTGTCCTTATCCTGCTGATAGCGAATAATGGGGGTTTTGATGCCTTGGGCCAGGTTGACACAGTGGAGCACCGGACCGCCGGGTTGATCCAATTGCTGCTTGAGGGCATCGCCCTTCAGGAACAAGTCCGTCCAGGGCAGTGTCTGCTTGTAAAGCAAATCGCCTAGTTCCAGCAGCCATTCTTCGCCGGTGATGTTGTAGAGCCACAGAACGCTCATCAGGTTGTCGCCGCCGCGCTGTTCGGCCCACCAACTTCCGCCCTTGCCACCGTCTGGGGCTTTCAGGGGCGCACCGGGAAGTGTTTTGAGCTGGTACTTGAAGTACTTGCTCATGACTTCAATGACACGCTCGTCGCCGGTGGCCAGGTACTGCTGCTGGAGTATTTTGAGCATGACCATACGAGGCCACCAGTCACCAGGTTCGATAATTTGAGCACCACGTGGCGGCGGTATCGTTCGGTCTTCATCTTTTAACTCAACCGGTCCAATGTATCCATCTTCACGCTGGTTTTCCAGTGTCCACTCGACCCACTTCTTGGCCTTGGCCTGAAGGGCTTTGTCGTCCAGCAGATAGGACAGCGGGTACAGGCCATCGATCCAATACGGGCCGCGTTCCCATGTATCGCCGTCGCCGCCAAGCCAGGCATTTCGCGGGCCGCAGACTTCCGGGTACCACTGATCAAGATTTCCCGTCATTCCTTTGGCCATGCGCTGCAGTTCATCCTTGAGCCAGCCGTCCGGCCTGATCGTTCCCAGCGGCAGTTCCGCGTAGGGCTTGGCCTTTAGAGGGGCCCGGTTGAAGGTGTAGAGCGTGTCCTGCGACGCGATGTTTTTCTTTGCGGCGAGTACAATACACGGCACCAGACAGATCATTACGATCACGCCAACAAGCATTTTAATGCTGTACTGTTTCACTTTGTTCTCCTGTTCATTGCTTTGATATTTTTTGCACCTGGGACCATCCAGCTGCCATCGGTTCAGTTGTGTCACAGTAGCAGGCATTTTTCTCAAATGTGTCATTTAACGACACCATATTTTATTTCATCCAGTTACCGAGACGGTCCGCTAATCTGTCAATGTCCCGAATTTTGACATTTACTCTACAATCCACTCTTGGATACCGGTTGAGAAATTGTCCTCCAACTGAAATTCAAGCCTCAATGCATCGGTAGTGACCGGAACAAAGCTAATACGATCAAAATCATCCCGTGTTACTTTGTAATCGCTGAAGTTTTCAATTCCCTTCCACTGGCCATCTTCACGGTATTTCAACACCCACGATTTAGGTATTCTGCACTCACCATGGCCACGATCATCAAACCAGAATACTGCAACGCTGGAAACCTGAGCCGGTTCCTCAAATGTATACTGAATCCACTCGGCCGTTCCCTTTCGCGGCCAGAAATGCATGATGCCAAACGATTTGTCACTGGAGGCTTTGGGCACTTGCTGGTCATTAATCGCTTTGAGTGAATTGTCACCGCCCACCATATTTGATACCGTCACCTTGCTCTGGGAAGCAATGGTAGGAGCAGGCAGGGGAGTAGCCATTTTTTCAGTATAGGGAAGCCATACAGTCATTGCTCCTTTACCTCGATGCGACCAAGCATAATAAGGAATCGCTTTAAAATCGCATGTTTTACGCTCATAGTCTTCACTGTCAACTATTCTGCGTACTTCAGTGGCCTTGCCCTCAAGAACCGTAACGCCGCCCAGCAGATCCGGCTTATGTTCAGCGGTAAGGGTTGCATCTTTGGGCAATACGAGATTCAGCGGATTGTTATTTTCAACATCCGGCCATTCAACGCAATAGACAATCGGTCCGCGCTGTATGGCAGATCTTCCAATATTAGCGTCAACCTGCTCATCACATATGATCCGGCGGACAGGCATCGGAAGGTTCAGTTCGACAAGATCTCCCTGTTTCCACTTTCGATTAATGCAAGCGAATCCATTGGTGATATTGACAGGGACATCTTTACCATTAACCGAGATGGTTATTTTTGCTTCAACCGGTTCTGTAAACGTATAAAGCTTTGAAACGGGTTGCTGGTCCTTCGCCCAACTGGGAATTCGAACGTTCAGAGAAAACTGCTGAGCTTTGCTCTGGGGCGTGACTGTGATCGCAATCTTGCCTTGCCATGGGTACAATGTTTCCTGCGACACCTTAACCGGCTTGCCGTCAACGTCAAATTCAGCCTTGCTGTCGACGAAGAGGTTGACATAGACTTCATCATTTCGCACTGCATACGCATAGCCCGGCAACGACGCCATGAACCGGCAGATATTACTGGGACAGCAGGCACATCCAAACCATGGACTGCGGTCTATGCCGGAAGCGGTTTCAAGTGGATTCGGATAGAAAAAGGTCATCCCATCCAGTGACACACCGCTGATCACGCCGTTGTAAAGCGAACGTTCCATGATATCAAGATATTTTGATTCACCGTGGAACAGGAACATACGGTGATTCCAGAACACATTTGCAATCGCCGCACAAGTCTCACAATAGGCCGTGCGATTGGGCAATTCATAAATCTCACCAAACGCCTCACCGCTGTGTCTGGCACCAATACCACCCGTGACATAGAACTTTTTATGAGTCACATTGTCCCATAACGTATCAACGGCTTTAACAAATGCCTGTTCACCGGTCAGGGCTGCGACATCTGCCATGGCACTGTACATATAGGTAGCCCGTACAGCGTGGCCAACCGCTTCATCCTGTTCGACAACAGGCTTATGGCCCTGTGAGTATTCTGAGCCTTTTGCTCGTCCACGACGGTCGAGGAACCAGCGTGACTGGGTGAGGTATTTTTCATCGCCTGTTGCACGGTATAATCTTACCAGGCCGATTTCTATCTCCTGGTGTCCAGGCACCCCTTCATTTTTCCCAGGACCAAACGTCTCGCAGACTAAATCTGCGTTTTTAATCGCAACATTCAAAAATGTTCGTTTGCCCGTTGCTGCATAGTGCGCTGCAGCCGCTTCATACATATGCCCCACGTTGTATAACTCATGAGCAAATTCCAGATTGTCCCACGGTTCTTTATTATAACAACACCAGACGTTATCCAGGTGGTCTTTTGCCCGAGCCGTCCAGGCAGTATACAGGTAACCATTGTCTTCCTGGGCGGCGGCGATATAAGAGATGATCTCATCAACGTACTTTTGCAGTTGTGGGTCGGGCTTAACCATCATCGCATAAGCAGCGCCTTCAATGACTTTATAGAGGTCGCTGTCATTAAACCCGTACGCCCCCTGCCACTTCTTATCGGACAGGCCGCCGGCGACCTTAAAGTTTTCGATCCGATGAGTGTCTTCGCACATCTTAAAAGCAAATGGAATCGTGGCCGTACGATTTACCTCGATACGCGGCAGCCAGAAGTCGTCCGTAAACTGCACCTTGGTAAACGGCACCGGTTTAAATGGGTAATCGGTTTCTTGTCGACTCGACCTGTCAGCCACCTGAGATAACTGGGCATTAGACTTAGCAGAGCAAATACCAATTCCTAAGAAAACAACCACAATAATAAGTAGATTTTTACACATCGATTACAGACTTTCCATATCAATATTTTTTTATTTCCTTGATTCCATTACAGTAGCATCAAATATTTTTTTCCATCTCCAATTAAAAAGCTATTTTCACTTTTCTCTCCTGATAATTTCTTGTTATCCTTTTGCACCTCGGGCCATCCGGCAGCCATCGGTTCAGTTGTCACGGTCTCTTCTATTGAACCATAATCATATATAACGGCAAATCTTGTGCCTTGGTCATAACTCAACCAAAGCACAAAGATATTGCCGTTTTTTCTGACATCACGTATGAATTTGCAATGAACCAATAAATTGAATCATTGCAATTCATTTTTACCAAACCGATAATTTACACTGAACTTATTATTGGATAGTGAAGTTATCAAAGGTTACCGAGCCGGTATTGGTTCCAAACTGGCCAATACCGATACCCACTTGAAGCATCGCAGGCAGATCCGGACGATGTACATAAGCTATGTTGGTCCAGTTGACGCCATCTGTGCTGTACCATGTACTGAACCATTCACCGTCTCGAATCATACGCTGCCAACGGATCTGACTAAGAGAAGCACTTTCCCATGTCGTATTCGTATTGCTTGAGGAACCGTTATCCGTGCTTCGAGTCATGTACGTCATGCCCCAAGATGCGTGGTCAAACGCAAAATTGGCAATCCTGTCAACCGCGGAACGATCCGGGTTTCGTGCCATAAGCCCTGCAGAAAGCCAGTCGGATTGTCCCTGCATCGATGGGTACGTGCCATCTGCGATACGGACCCGGGCATCAAAATTACCCGTAACATACTCATGGCAGAGAACGCCGTCATCGGCAGCATGCTCCCAGTTCGTGCGAGTTGTTTGTAAAGTAAACGTACCGTTATTACTAGTCGTTGAGTTATAAACAAGACTGCCGTCCTGTGTTGCATTGACACCATCGTTGACAATCATTCCATCCCAATAATTATCAATGTCGCTCAAAGAGAAGTTATTAAACTTAACCCAGCCGACATTACTTCCAAATTCAGCCAATGCAATACCAACCTGAAGCGTATCGGGGATGTCGTTACGGGTTACACTGGCGAATTGCGTCCAATTAATGCCGTCAGCACTGTAGTAAGCATAGAACGTCTTGCGATAACGCATTAGACGCAACCATGGATGCGAACTCAATGAAGAGCTAAGGCCTCCGGTACTGGTTGAAGAGCCGGCATCGGTTGAACGGAATATATAGCCCATGTTCCATTCAGGATGGTCAAAACCAAACAGCGCAACCCAGTCAACCGCAGAGGCATTGGGGTTTCTGGCCATAAGCCCGGCTGAATGCCAGTCAGACCGGCCCGACATCGATGGGAATGTACCATCTGTGATCTGGACAGACATACTGAAATTGCCTGTAATCGTTTTGTAGTAAAAAGCACCGTCATCGTCTGCATGTTCCCAGTTTGTGTTGGTATGCTGGTAATATAATTCACCCTGATTACTCAGACCTTGAGGTGGAGTCCAAAGAGTAGCGTTCTGCGTTGGATTTACACCGCCATTGCAGAAACCAGCTTCAAACTCATCATCCGGAACTACTCTTGGGAAAATATACTCTTGATAGAATGGGTTGATATCGTCGTTAGACCAATGGCTTGTCAGACCGTCACAGGGGGTTCTGTCGTTGTAGTCGCTCGGGGACTGTCGGTAGTAGCCGCTGTAACAGTCGCCGTGACCTTCAGCATCGCCAGAGGCAGCATACGTTCCGCCAACGGTTACACCCAAGTGCACAACACTCTCTGAAAGCACAGCCGAATCCTTTACTGTTGACCAGCCGGTATATGCAGCATGACGCAAAATCGCATTGTCTTTGACAATGCCTTGCTCGATAACCGCAGCCATGTCTTCAATACGAGCATTGCCCTCAACTCTACCATTGGCTGTAACCATTGCATTGGGGCCAACGTACGCCGTCGGGGCTGCATAAGCACCGCTTTGTATAAAGCCGCCGCCATTGGGATGATAAGAACCACTGAGGGTCTTGTGATTATTCACAAAGGGAGTGGCTCCTATGATCTGGATTTGCCACGGATAGCGGTAGTACTTGGGCCAGCCTTGTTCCCAGTAATAATTGTGGTGTGCGGCCGGTGCACCCAGAACGACGAGGTACAATTCCTCTTCGTTGGCCTGCATGGTAAAACTGGCGGATTTTTCCGTGCCGCCTGAAGCAGAGTACACCTGGCTTTTACGGGACGTTGACGTGTCCGTGTCAACGGCAACAAAACCGAAACGGTATTCCGCTCCGCCGGCTGGATCATTGCGCTGGCCATAAAATTTCAGGTCGATCGTGGTTGTTGAATCATCCGGATCAAGCTGCACAATGTTATAGCCGTAATCCTGAGGTGCTATGTAGTAAGGAGTCCTATAGACATTGGGCTGCGAGGGTATCTCCTCAAGCATTGTAAAACGTCGGACCATATTCTGAAGAACGTAGTTATTGGCAAATTCATTTCTATACTGTGTACCAATCGAATAATCAAAATTGACATTTTTCATGGCATATTCGCCGAATTCATCGTTTAACTGGGACTGACTCATGCCCGTCAAACGCATATACGCCTGCAGAGGATGCTCACTATGGGTGGATTCCCGCCATATCCGGTTGATCATATTAGCACCGCGTTTATCCTCAATGTACTGCATGAACAGCTGGTTCTGATAACGATGCCGAGGGGTGCCGTAGTGGCAGTGCTGGTGATTCAGAAAATTGACCTGGTCCGTTGCGTGCCACTTATCCGGAAAGCACTGCAGCATCATATAGTTGGCATGGGCTTCCCAGAAGAATCCACACGAGTAATGCTGGAAGCCGGTGTTGGGATATTGGATCCAACTCTGGTTTTGCAAGGAATGGGCAAATTCATGCGCCAAAACCACGCTGCGCGGCCCACAGCCAGCCGGATGGATCCACATCGCACCGATCACACCATCATAGTGGCTGCCAAAAGCCCAACCGGTCCACCAGCCACCGTTCCAGGTGTCATTCATAATAAGAATAATCTTGTACTGGGAGAGGTTGCCCCAACTGTCATCCAACCATTTTTTATGGTTGATATAGATACTGTAATAAATCTCCAGTTGTTCCAGTACCCTCGCAGGATCAAACCGCAGAGCCGGGTCCGACGCGGTTGTCGGGTCAAGCCCGCACTTTTCACCCCAGTAGATGACAAAATTATCCGATTGACGTGAACGCTGAGACGTAAGTTCCGGCTTAGTATTGAAGTCCGGTGACCAATAAATACTTTTGCCCGCTTTAGGCGCAGTAATTGACAAATTATCGAATTCCACCCAGCCTGTATTGGAGCCAAACTGAGCTACGGCCAAACCGACCTGAACGGTACTGGGCATATCCGGGCGGGTCACCTGAGCAAACTGCCACCAGGTGACATTGTCCGCGCTGTAATAGGCCGTAAACGTATTACCGGTACGGACCAGACGCTGCCATTTAAAAGAACTCAATGACTGGTTAAGCCCGCCATAGGTGGCCGAAGAACCGCCATCGGTCGAACGTAACATATACGTCTGGTTCCATTCAGGATGGTCAAAGCCAAACAACGCAATCCAGTCGCGATTCCCGGCGTTATCGCTGCGGGCCATGAGACCGGCAGAGAGGTAGTCCGATTGTCCCTGCATAGACTGGAATTTACCATCCGTGATCTGGACTTTAGCAGTAAAATCACCCGTAAAGTAATGCCAAAGGAGCGCACCATCATCATCACCATGCTCCCAGTTAGTATTGCTGGTTGCAAAGCGAAGGGTACCGATGGTCGTGTTTGTATCCAGCGTAGATATAACACCGTTCTGAGTTCCGCTGACCCCGCCGTTGACAAAATAATTGTCAAAAACTGTTCCGGAAGCACCGCTTGTCAGATAATTGTGGGGTTCATTAAAACCGTCACTGTCGGCAATCGCTGCAAACGACAGGGCTAATAACAGAAATAAATAAAAAACTGTTTTTTTCATCGTAAGACCTCCTTGATAATATTTATAAACATAAAAAACTCCGCAATATTTTCTCGTTTATCGCTAAAATCATTAGATTGGGAATACGTCTTAACATTAGGATAGATTCCCTTCTAACCTTTTGATTTCGCGGGAGTACTGTGTCATCGTAAACGTTTAGTTATTAACGCCTGCGATGACACAGCTACAACATGCCGGACACCACATAATATTTTTTTCCGTAATCAATATTAAAATACCATAAAAGAAATTGAACTGTTCATTAGAAATACTGTAATCGTTCACAAATATTGCGACGATTACGTTGCTTTAAGTCCATCGCTGAAGTCCTTCCGCTTCGAGATTCATTGTTTTCCGTTTTCTTTCGACGGGCAGGAAAACCTACATAACCGGCGTTGGTGCCGCAGCGGTCCAGTTGAGGACATCATTGCCATAAGCATTATGGTCGATGCGATGCAACGACTGTCCATTGCCATCGGCGGCAACAGGCCACGGGTCCGCGTCCTCCGGGTGAGAGCCGTCGCTGTAGACGACCCGGTCAATCCGAATATAATAGCGTGTGCCCTCGCTGTCAATATCGCCAGGCATCGACAATTGGATTTCCTCGCCGGAATTGCTCAAGTTGCCGTCCCCGCTCCACGCAAATATCTGGGTCCCTGCAGCGGCGGTAAATTCACTGGCAAAAGCCACAGGATTTTTAACAATGAGAATCCGTTCGCCGGGTGCGATAGCTGAGTCGGCCGGGAAGTAAAACTCAAAGCCGCCATCGTCAGCGAATTTCCAGCCAGCCCCTTTGGCCACATCATATAGGTGTACCGTTTCATTGCTGATATTCAGCAGTTCAACATATTCAGCGTCTTTTAACTGGGGCGGATGGTACATGATTTCACTGATGACAAGGGGGCCAACCAACGGATAAGCATTGGCGGCTCCGGGCGTATTCGTACTCATCAGCACGAAATTATAACTGTCGGTGCTGGCTTTATAGTAACGCCCGAATGCGATACCGGTAGGCGAGGCGCTGAAACTTTCGCTGATGCGATAGCTGCCTAATTGGCCATCGACCGCGGACGTCAGATATGCGGTTTCCCCGTTTACACTGAACGCAAAGTCCGTAAAATCCGTTTCTTCATAAAAAACCGCAAATCCATACGCCGGGATGATCGTACCCAGCGGAATTTGATATTTCATCAGAGCTTCGTCGGTAGAACCGCTGTCACCGATGTACCATCCCCCGATATTGATGGGCTGGTCGGTCGTATTGTAAAGTTCGATCCAGTCCGGAGCCACATCATGGGAGTGGGCAAGCAATTCATTAATCACAATCGAACCCGGCAGCGGGATTGAACCGGTGTCGGCCTGGCCCGGCGAGCCGCCTAATGTGCTGCTGGGTTTCCAACTGGATTTTTTACTGAGGTCATTCGCGGCTGTTGTGTCAATGACCGTCAACGAAAATCCACCACCGTCGGTCACGGGATACCAGCCGTCTTTATACGAAAAGCTCTGAATAGTCGAACCGGTCATGTCTTCGAGGTTGATCATCTCGCCAGAATTACTCAAATTACCGGTATAGTTTCCGTCTGCAATTAGAATACCCGTTAAATCATACCGCTCTGCAAATGCCTCGGCATTTTTACAAATCACAAGATGCTGTTCCGGTTGAAGCGTTTGACCAGCCGTCTGAATTGTTACTATCGCCTGCAATTGACAGCCCCACACAACATCGCTGCTGCTGTCGGACTGCTGATGGACCTCAACAGCCAGAATATTATCACCTTGGACCAGATTATCTGACGGAATCACGAATGGCCCTTCAACAACCGCATCCCCGACAAGCCGGCTGGAAAGAGAGCTGTGTGTCTGTCCTTCAGAAACACCAAGCCGAAAAACCTCCTGGCCATTCAAGTAGACCACCGCCCCGTCATCCAGTATCGTTGACAACTTCAGTTCAACTGACTCATAGACCGACGGAGCAGATGGAAAGTTGAAATGTGTCCGGAAATAAAATGTCCTCGGGCCAAGCATCAGAAGCGTATTCTTCGGCTCCGGCAAATCGGACGGTTTAACGTACAAAAGCCCGGCCCCGGACAGCCAGCCGGCGTCATCGTAGCCAGACTGTCGCCAGCTCACCTTTAAATCCGTATCAGTCTGGTCATATTTCCACGCATCCGTATAGTCCAGTAAATCCAGCTTCTCTGAATATGATGATGTCAGCGGGAAAGCATAGCTGGCTCCGTCAGTCAGCCGCACGCCAACCAGCGACAGCGATTCGGTTCCAATGTTTTTCAACTCAATATACTCAAAATCCTCATCCTCAAAGGCGGTCACGCCATCCGGAGTCGAAGGATGATACATCATTTCACTGATTCGCAGATACCGCTGCTGGTCGCTGGGATTTGCGGCATAAGAAAACGTGTAAATCATGGCACCATCGGCTGCCAAAAGATTTACCGTCTCTCCCCAATTAGACAGATGGCCGTCATAGTCGCCAACGACGAAGAGACCTTCGCCGCCTTTCGGACTTTCATTCCGCATGAGGAACGCTTTCACATTAGGACAGACATACAGACTGCTATGCGATGCAATGACAGTACCCGGTTTGAAGGTAAATTCCACGCCGCCGGTCAGTTTCCAGCCGGAGATATCAACAGCGTAACTGTTGGGATTTTCAAGCTCGACATATTCGCATTCCTGCGGACTAATGGCTGGATCGTTGATAATATTCGCACCGGGATTGACTTGGTAATCACGCAAGACAATCACCGGATTGCCAACCTGTGCTTCCGGCAGCAGTCCTGTCCCGGATGGGCCGTGCGTGATATACAGTGTGTTTCGCTTGGGAACAAGATAATTTTTAATGAGCATATTCATTTCCGCCTGGAAATAGCGAAAACTGCCGAAGGTCACACCCCACTTAGCTTTATCCGCATCTACCTCCGTGCCGATTTGGGCGATCATCTGATTAATATACGCCTCAAGTTTTCGTTCGTTCGCCGGCGTGGTTGGGGCCTGAAGTTACTCGTCCAGAACCGTCCGAAGACGCCGAAGATACATTTGTCTGATTGTCGGATTGTCCAGCATCGCCTCATCAAGCCGGTGCCACTGACCATAAGCATTGGGATGTTCTTGCTCACCATAGAGAGGGTGTGACATAGTGCTGTGAGTTCCGCTGAGATTATCATTCATCCATCCCAAATAACCCCAGCCCAGGTCCTGATCCCACGGCAAAAGATACCACTGACCGCTGCCCTCGGTATCGCAATACATGTAATAGTTCTTCTCAAACCGATCCCAGCACTGATTGATGATATTGCCACACATCACATTAATTACTTCTGGAATGTTGATACTGTCGAACAAGAATCGGGCCCGATCAGTCGACGTTCTTATTCCGTTCACCAGAGCCTGAAGGTCCGAATTGTCCTCCCACTGGCGTGTTTTCTTTTCGACACCGTCAAGCGTATCCGGGTTGACTCCGGGATACCAGGCGGGCCGATCCACCGAATTATCCAGGTAATTAAAAATCTTATATAAGGCACCGTTGGCAGGGAGATCGTTTCGCTTCAGATACTGTTCATCGACTTGTTCGACGAAATTGACCACGCTGTGAAACTGGCCGTTTTGATAGCACAGCCACATATCGGATGTCGAATAGGGACTACCGCTGTCTCCAAATGCCTTCATGGACAAGTGATTCCGAATGAACCCTTTATCGACGCTGAGGGCATTGACATTGATCTCGTTGAGCTTATCCATCTCTGGCGAATAATAAAAACGATTCTCCTGATTAAACTCCAGCTTCAGGCTCTGCTTGGGGAATTTATGTACTACAGACGAAGCACCGCGGATGCGGGTTCGGACATTATCATAAAACCGGCCCTTGTAAAACAGCGACGATGCCGTATATTCATCCGTATATAAGCCGTCAGAAGGACGAATATACCATGTCGGATCTTCGACGAACCACCAGAACATATCCATTTGTGTCGGTATGGTATTGCTGCCGATAACGGTGCCATAGTACTGCTCTGAAAACTGCGGCGACTTATAAAGCGGAAATCGCGTCGTATTCTCCTGGATATTCGAAGCGGTAATATAATACCGAACCATTTCCTTGCTAGAGGACACGGCCGCAGGAATCACCCCGGTATAAATAGTGTCATCTGCTGTAACATCACTGCCGGTTCCATCATCGGTCATCGAAACAGTTACTTCCGGGCCATACATGACCCGGTAATGCAATCGAACGCTTTGGGGATCGATCGCAGAGGCGGTTTCAGAAACAGTAGCTGTAACAATCAGATCATCGGCATCAGCGGGCAATTCGGGCGTCTGCAGGATATCATCAATCATCGGGCCTGTCACTGCCTCCGCAACGCCGTTTTTCGTCCCGGGTGTCGGTGCGACAAAGTATCCCTGCATGGATTCCTTATCGACAAAATCCAACTCGGTTTCAGCCTGCTGCGACAGGCCGTAGCTGACATCCCGATACTGACGCGGGTAGTGGTCGAACTCCTGAACAACAGTCCCGCCGTTATCCATGTTCAGCGCCAGGTACTCACCATCCGGATCCAGCACAAAGTTCGTATGCAATTCACTCGCCGGATCGTCGCGGTCTTTATTGGATGCAAACACAACAAGATACTGACCGGCGTCAAGTGTCATCTCCGGGAACGGCCACTTCGTCGGCTTCTCTTTATTATCCGTCAATGCCCATCCCGTCAGGTCAATAGCGTATGACAGCGGATTATAGATTTCAATCCAGTCCGAGGACTGACCGTCCTCATCCCGCAGCAAGGAAGTATTGGAAGCACTGAATTCTGTTATAATCGGCGTCGGCGTATCCATCATCCACCGTTTAGCAATAACAGCCAAATCACTAAAATTGACACCCCCAAGACCGTCCATATCCGCGCAATCTTTCCGTCCTGAGCAGCCGGAAGGATCAAGCCACTGTTCTGCGAAAATCATGAGGTCCGATAAATCAATCCTTAAATCACGATTCAGGTCACCTTCGAAAATGGCCGCATAACTAACCGCCGAGCAAACCAAAAGAATCAAGACAATCTTTACCTGCTTCATGGCATGTTATCCAATTGGAAGCTCACTTTGATTTTTTGATACAATCAGTCGCATTTCAATCAGCTTTTTTGAACTCTTTAATACTCTCACTTGGTTTCGATATTAACAGCAAGGATTCCAACGCAGGTATCGTTGTGCCGCGGCTTCATAACGATACGAATTTTGTCTGTTTTAAGCGACTGTGCCGGATGGACTGTGTTGTAGTTGTCAACCAGCGTGCTGTATTGATCTGTGTTGTATATCTCAATCTTTTTCCAGCCGGAATCAGACGGTGCCTGCAGATACCATTCACCGGGCAACTGAACGCCGCCATTATCATTGTACCAATAGACACCAACGTTGCGGATCTGCTTGACCTCGCCAAGGCCGATTTCTACCCACTGGGATTGACCGGTCTGCGGCCAGCTGGTCCATCGCTGAATAGAACCATCCGAAGACGACTTTGGCGTTTGATCCATTCGGATCGCATCGACCGTGTCACTGTCACAGGTATGCGATGCCGTCACGGACGCATATTTTATATTGGCCGGATCGCGAGGATCGGGTTTGGCCAGTTCTTCTTTTGTACCAATCCATGTAATCATTGAACTGCGGTCCCGATTGCTCCAGGCAAAATACGGAATCAGCTTCAGCGTAGCGTCTTTGAATGTCCGATCAGGGCCTGATAATTCCTTCGCCGGGATTGTCACTTCTGTTAATCCCGCCAGAACACCGGAGTCAATCGTCTGCGTTTTGGCTCCGGTCTTCGCTTTCGTCGGATCAACATAAAAACGCTGCACCGCCCCGCCGTTATCGATGCCTTCGGCACAATACACCAGCGGCCCGCGCGAAAAGGACACTCGCCCGCGATTGGCCGCAACCTGCTCGATGCAGGTATTGGCCTTCAGCGGCATCGGCAGCTTCAGGCTAATTCGATCCCCCGGGTTCCAGACCCGCTCGATCACCGCAAAACCTTTTTCGACCTCAGGCCGAATGCCTTGACCATTAACCTCAACCGTCCATCCCGAAGACGGCTCGCTGTACGCATACAGCCGACCGGGCACCAATTGACTGCCCGCCCACGTCGGAATCCGAAGATTCAATTTAAACCGAACCGCCTGTTGCGGATCAACCTGCAACCCAATCTCCCCCGAATACGGATAATCCGTCGTCTGCCTTAATGCAACCTTCATCCCGTTCAGTTCAACCGCGGTCCGGCTGCTGCCGTAAAGCACCGTATAAAGCTGTTTGCCATCGGTCGCGTACATATAGCCGGGAATCTGCGGGATCAAACGTGCGATATTAGACGGACAGCACGCGGTACCAAACCAGCCGGAACGGGGACCGTGACCATAATCGGCCTCCAGCGGATTCGGATAGAAAAAGCTCTTGCCGTCCAGCCCCACCCCCGACAGACAGTTATTCAGCAGCGCCGCCTCCGCCACATCCGCATATTTGCCATCATGATATTTCAAAAACATCCGCATATTGAAAAACACATTCCCCACCGCCGCACAGGTTTCCAGATATGTATCCTTGTTGGGCAGCTCATACGACGGCCCGAATCCCTCAATCCCGTGCACCGCCCCCAGCCCGCCGGTAATATGCATCTTCGTATCCACAATATTGTGCCAGATGGAATCCAGGGCAAAGCTGTAATCCGTCGAACCCAGAAGACTGTCCGCCTCGGCCATAGCCGCATATAAATACGTCGCGCGAACCGCATGACCCACCGCCTCGGTCTGTTTGGCCACCGGCGCGTGCTGCTGGGCATACGTCGGCGAATTCACCCCCGTCCCGTCCGGAATATACGTCACCCCGCGGATATCCAGAAAACGCTTGGCCATATCCAGATACAGCCGCTTGCCCGTATAATTATACAGCTTCATCAGCCCCAGCTCGATTTCCTCATGCCCCGGCGCCTGGTTGACGGGCTTGCCGTCATTATAGTTGGGATCTCCCTCAAAGAATGCCTTGTTGATATGCCGGGCACTCTTTTCCGCAACATCCAGCAGTTTGGTCTTGCCGGTCGCCTGAGCATACGCCACGGCCGCTTCATACAGATGCCCCACATTATAAAGCTCATGACTGTGGAGCACATAACTGTAAGGACGAGGCCCCATCTCCTCCACAATCGGATTGCCGCAGATATGCGAAACATACAGGTAGCCATCCGCCTGCTGAGCCCTTGCAATAATATCGATAATGCGATCCATAGTGGCCCCGATCTCGGGATTCGGCTCAGCGGCAATCATCAGCGCCGCCCCCTCCATAACTTTATAAAGGTCCGACGTATTAAACCGATGCGCTTCAGGCTTGGGACCGCCTTTGTTTTCCAGGTATTCAGCGCACATCCGCAGCCGCCGCTGGGCCACTTCCGTCTGGGTAAAGGCATGAGGCAGCGTCTCCCCAACCAGCATCTTGATACGCGGCGCCCAGATCACATCATCCATTTTTACCTGTTGAAACGGAACCATTTTAATGGTTCCCTGGGATTCCGACGCTATGCAGACACATGTATACAGTAACGACACAATCAATATGAACTGGTATTTTACGGTCTTTTTTATTGAATACACGAAACCAATCCTTTCTACCTGAATTTTCCTTAAAAACTTTAACCTGCGTTAACACAACAACCATGTTGCATTAATCAGCCTATTATTAATACCGATCATACGGGGAAACCGGCACGGCGATGCCCAACAAGGTATTTATTTGGTCCATTCCATAGAAAACCAACTTATTATTTGTTCTCACTTGCCGCGTCTACACGCACGCAACTGCTACGGTTTTACATACTCGCTCGAAACAAGCCATTCCGATGCAACCTGTGCAAGGTCATTCAAATCAAACGAAACAAGCCATGCTGAAGCCAGGGTTGAAAAGTCATCCAAATCAACCATACAGTTGTAATCAAAATCGCCGCGGGCGTCCGCAACGGCCGTAGTATAACCGTTTTCAGCCTTTGCGGCATCACAGGCATCGGTATACACGCGAATCTTCATCGTATCGGCGCCGATCTTTTCCGTATCATCGGCTGTCAGCGTCAGGGTGTAAGTCCCAACCGCGGTGATTGTCACATCGGTTGTCAGACTCGCGAGCGAAACGACCGTGATATCAGTTGTCGGATCAACCGTCCAAACCGTTGCTGCAGCAGCCGGAATACCATCGTCCGTAATGAGAGCACCATTGAGGATCTCCGTAACCGTCCCCCCGACCAGCCATGTGACGATATCATCACCGGCATCAACCCCAGGAGCACCGTTAAATATATAATCCGGAAATGCTGGGTTGACATCAACGTTGGCGGGATGAGTGGTCAAGCCGTCACAGGCGGTTCTGCCGTTATTTCCGTTCGGTTCCTGCCGGTAGTAGCCGCTGGAACAGTCGGCGTGACCTGTAGCATCGCCGCCGCCAACATAAGTTCCGCCTAAGATTCCACCAAAATGCGCCGCACTCTCTTCAAGCACGGCTGAGTCCTGGATGGTTCCCCCAACGGCAAATCCTGCATGACGCACAATAGCCTTGTCTTTAACGACAGCCCCACCGACAACTGAAGCCATGTCCTCAATGCGGGCATTGCCCTGAACTCTGGAATTGCCCAAAACGACTGCATTGGGGCCAACATAGGCCGTCGGTGCAACGGTCGCAGTGTTTGCCACAAAGCCACCGCCTTTGGGATGATAAGAGCCGGCAGTGTATTTGTGGTTATTCACAAAGGGAGTCGCTCCGGTAATCTGTATTTGCCATGGGTAGCGGTAGTACTTGGGCCAGCCTTCTTCCCAGTTATAATTGTGGTGCTCGGCTGGTGCACCCAAGACGACAAGGTATAATTCTGTTTCATTGGCCTGCATTGTAAAACTGGCAGGTATTTCCATGCCGCCTGAAGCAGCGTACAGTTCGCTATGGCGTGACGTTAAACCGTTGAGTGCAACGAAACCAAAACGGTATTCAGCACCGCCGGCAGGATCATTGCGCTGACCATAAAATTTCATATCGATCGTCGCTGTTGGGCTATCCGGATCAAGCTGGATAATATTATAGCCATAATCCTGAGGCGCCATGTAGTAAGGAACTTTGTAGGCGTTGGCCTGTCCGGACATCGGCTCGAGCATCGTGAAACGACGGGTTAAATAGTTAAGTGCAAAACGATTGGCAAACTCATACCTGATTCGTGCGCCAACCGAATAATCAAAATTGACATTTTTCATGGCGTATTCGCCGAATTCATCGTTTAACTGAGGCTGAGTCATGCCCGTTAAACGCATATATGTCTGGAGCGGATGCTCCGTATCGGCATCGGATTCCCGCCAAAGCCGGTTGACCATCTCGATACCGCGTTTGTCTTCAATGTACTGCTTGAACAGCATGTTGTTGTAACGATGCCGGGTACTGCTGTAGTGGAAATGCTGGTGATTCATAAAATTGACAAGGTCAACTCCGTTCCAATTATCCGGATAGCACTGCAGCATCATAAAGTTGGCATGAGCTTCCCAGAAAAATCCAGACGAGTAATGCTGGAAGCCGGTGCCGGGATACTCGATGAAACTCTGGCATTGCAGGGCATGGGCAAATTCATGTGCCACAGTTCCGCTGGGCGGCTGACAGGCCGCCGGATGAATCCACATCGCACCGATCACATTATCATAATGTGC
>JAFGQP010000213.1 GCA_016935635.1 Sedimentisphaerales bacterium | reverse complement strand
CGTATCTGGTCCCGAACATGGCGGTAACAGTCCAGCGCTTCCTGCTCGCTTTTAGCGGCTTTTGCCATCTTTGGCGGATCCTTAAATCCGACATGCATCACTTGGGTCTTGCCGGGAAACATCGGACAGCTTTCGTAAGCGTTATCACAAACCGTAATCACATAATCAAAATTGATAGTCTTTAATTCATTCAGATGCTTGGAATAATGTTCCGAAATATCTACGCCCGCCTCAGCCATCACCTTGACGGCGTTGGGATTCAGCCCGTGAGTTTCAATGCCCGCCGAATAGGCCTCAATCAACTCGCCCATCAAGTGCCGACACCAGCCTTCAGCCATCTGACTGCGACAGGAATTGCCGGTACACAAAAACAATACTTTCAATTTTTGAGTTTGCCCATTATTCATCACAGGTATTTACTCCCAATGAACTTCATTTTCCGCATCCTGCCCGTTTGAGTTGCTTTCGATCCGCTTTAATCATCGGGTGGCGGTCAAAACCATGCTGGAAAAACTCGCACAAATGCGACTGAAGTGCACAGGCAGGTTTTGCCAACTGATAATACATCCACGTCCCGTCGCGACGAGCTTCAACCAGACCGGCAGCACGCATCAGACCCAGGTGCCGGGAGACTTTGTACTCCGGCTCCTGCAAAGCCGCCGACAACTGACAAACACAGACCTCACCTTCGACTGCCAGCAGCACCGCCAGCCGGAGCCGGATCGGCTCACTTAACACCTTCAATAATTCTACTTCTTTATCCATAATTGCCTCGCTTATATTTGTATATATGTACATATACGCAGATATAAACCAAACTGCAAGTTAAAATTTCATTAGTAATCCCGCTATTGTAAAAAAAGTAAAAATCTTGACTGTCCCTGTAGTTTTTTGTAGAATTCTCAAGCCGAATGCTGAAATGATGCTTTCTTGACGTTTAATCCGGATATTCCGGCCCAAAAACAATGAAGGGGAATGCAAAAAAGGATTAGGAGTAAACTATGGCAGATACTTTGGATCGTGTTATCAACGACACACAAGGGGCAAAAATGGGGGATGGCCGCGAAGTTCCCGCCACATCGGAGTCTTCGTCTTCCGGCCGTCTGGTCTCTCTGGATGCCCTGCGGGGGATGGACATGTTCTGGATTCTGGGGGGCACGACCCTTGTGGCGCAACTGATTGATTACTTCCAATTGCATTCTCTGGAGTGGATTAAGCCTCATCTGGAGCATGTGTCCTGGCATGGATTTTCAGCGCACGATTTGATCTTCCCGCTATTTATCTTCATCGCCGGATGCGCGATGCCGCTGTCTCTGGGCAAACGGTTAACTCGGGGAGACAGCAGACTCCGGCTTGTTTTTCATGTGGCACGGCGGTCGGCACTGCTGATTTTATTCGGGCTGATTTATAATGGATTGCTGCGATTGGAGTGGGGGTCGCTGCGTTATCCCAGTGTGCTGGGGATGATCGGGCTGGCCTATTTCTGGGGAGCGATGGTATTTTTATTTTTCAAGCCTCGGGGGCGTTTGATCGTTGCCGGAATGATTCTTGCGGCCTATTGCCTTGCCATGTTCCTTTATGTCTATACCATTCCGCTGACCTCAACAGAAACAAATGAGGCAGGAGGCCAAGGAGCTACGAAACAACGGCTAAGTTTCGCAGAAGAATTGACAAAAGATCATAACCTGGTCGGCGCCATCGATCAGCGGATTTTGCCCGGCCGGCTCCATGAGGGAAATTTCGATCCGGAGGGCTTGTTGGCAATGTTCCCGGCCTCCGTTCTGGCCATCATTGGCTCGCTGGCGGGATTGGTGTTAACCTGCACATCAAAACCTGCCGCAAAAAAACTTCTCATTCTCGTCGCCTCAGGATTGGTTCTGCTCGGAATCGGCTGGCTATGGGGCCAGTGGTTCCCGATCAACAAGAAGCTCTGGACCAGCTCGTTCATCCTCTTTTCCGCCGGTTGGAGTCTGCTGCTGTTGGCGGGATTCTATCTTATTCTCGATGTCTGCCGCCTTCGAAAGCTCTTCTTCCCGTTTGTCCTGATCGGAATGAACTCCATTACAATCTATATGATTGCGCACAAAAAACTCATCGATTTCAGTTTCCTGAGCAACTTCTTCTTCGGAGGGGCCATCCGATACGCTCCCGAAGACCTACGGCCGCTGCTGGCAACCATTGGTTCCCTTTTGTTCATTTTCTTGTTCCTGTGGTTCCTGCACAGAAAAAAGATTTATCTTAGACTGTAGGCAACTTTACAATCTCATATTCACCGGAGACGGAAACCCGTCCGGGCTGCGTTATCCGCCTGACATTTTGTTACCCTTCCGAAATCGGCTCAGGCCAGTTTCAGGGCCGCCTCGGCGACGCGGATACCCAGCTTTTTGGCGGTATCGATGCCGAATTCATCTTTGGTAATATCATCATTGTAATTATTCCAAAGCGTTGCCCCCTGATGGGCGCCGGGTTTACCGCCGACAATAACAGCCTCATGGCAGAGCATGGCCGCCTGGATTTGCGAGATGACTAATTCTTGGCCGCCATTGCGATAAGCCCCAACAGTCAGTACGCCCATGGGTATACCCGCCAACAAAAGCGAGGGTTTACGCAATACTGCCAAACGTTCCAGAAATGCCATGCATGTAGAGCTGAAATTTCTAAAATAGACCGGTGACCCAATGATCAAACCTGCCGGTTTAGGTTCCCGCAATTTGGGTAAAACAAAACGTTGAAAATCGTCCTCTCCAAATTCTCCGGAGGCATTCATACCGGAAAACACCATACCCCCCAAGTCGATCAAGTGTGTCTCGATACTGGAATTAACCGCTTTAGCCGCGTCCAGTGCCGTCTGTACGGCTGTCGCCGTGGTCTTGCCCTTTCGCGGACTGCACGCCACACCTATAATCAGCACTTTATCCGCCGGTTTGACAGCCTCATCAGCAGCCAGCGCCGATGGCACAACCAGTCCCGTCGCCGCCGCAATCCCTGCCGCATTCATAAACGCCCGCCTGTTGACATCCTTACTCATACGTCTTCTCCTTGTCTTTTGAAATTTCTTTATGCAATAGACAACATATACAATCCGCCCAGCAGCACCAGCACGCCGCAGATTTTTTT
>JAFGQP010000212.1 GCA_016935635.1 Sedimentisphaerales bacterium | reverse complement strand
GATGGGCAGAGGGAGCCGCCGCTTTTTCAGCAGCTTTTCCAGTTTGCTGACAACTGCGTCGCCGGCCAGCGGAAGGCCGGGACAATGCTCCCAGCATCTCGTCTGATTTTGTCTTGTCAATCCCATAGCGAACTGCACCTATTGCAGAGAAGCCCTCATCTCATCAGCTCCTTCCGATGATATCCGGGTAGTCCGCACAGAATGGCTTTCTTTGGCATTGCCTGCAATGTTGGCCTCTCCAGATATCATCAAACTGCTTCATAATCGCTTCAACGAGCGTACAGTCATCGGTGACAATACCCGCCTCGAAATTCCGCCTCGCTTTCGATTTAATCCCCATCCCGGCTCCTGTCAAATTAGCACTTCCCATATAAGCGAATCTGCCGTCGACGATAACACTTTTTACATGAACGCGGGGACATAAAATCCTTTCCATGCCGCGGATCAGATTGGGATATTTGTCAAAATCTTTTCGAAAGGCCTGTCCCGGCTCTTTTGCATGCAGCAGCCGGATCTCGACACGGCGGTCAATCAAGCCCGACAAGACCTCCAAAAAAGGCACCATCCGGCCTCGGTGATCGACATACATATCCTTTAAATCCGACGTGGCAATCCATACATACGTCTTTGCCGCAGGAATCTGCTGACAAATGACTTTTTCATAAATCTGACTGTCTGTTACAAGCTCAAGCATTGTCCCTGCACCTGACATCGTCTTAAAAAGCCTCATTTTACCGCGAGGGCAACCACAAAACACATCAAAACGGATCCTATTCAGCTTTTTCTGACACAAGCCTTGTTTCGGTTTTCAGGCAGGCTACGGCGCCTTTTTAACATCATGCCGTGCGGCCTTCACAGGCCTGTTGCCGGCGGTCAGCGTCCTGAACAATTCCACTTCTGCGGCATCATACGGCGAACCATCGGGCCGGAAAATATCATGAAACCAGACCTTCGGCTCGGCGACAAACTCCTTATCCCGGGACTCCCACGGGTATTGCGTCTGGGTTTTACCCGCCACCAATCCCCAGTTGATGGCCGCAATACGGTTTTCCTTGAAATACGGCAGATGATTGGCAAACGTACTGCCGGCCGAGCGCGCCATGTATTCGGTACACAACAGCGGACGCCCCCAGACCTTCAGTTTACGAACTTTCGCCCGGGTTTGTTCCACATCGTGATACCCATGAAAACTGATTACGTCAGACTGTTCCAGAATATACCGATTCAGTTCCGACAGATTCTCTTTTTGCCAGTCCCCTTCCCATAAACCGGCTGTCAGCGGCTGGCAGGGAGCAACCTGCCGCGCCCAGGTGAATGCCTTTTTGAGCAGAACCAGCGAATCTCCATCTTCCTGACGGCTGTCCGGCTCATTGTACAGATCCCACGCAAGAACCCGAGGATCGTCCTTAAATCGTCCAATCACGCCTTTGAGATAAGGTTCAAGCGTATCGTGCGCCCCGGGATCCCTGGACTTGTCAACATGCGGCGACTGGACCCAGCCGGAGTTGTGGACATGAGGTCTGGGCAGAGGCTGCTTGCCCGGCACGGGGTGCGGATCCCAGCAACTGTCAAACAGAACCAGGATGGGTCGGATTTCATGCTTTTTGCAGATGTCCAGAAAAAAATCGATCCGTTTCAGAAAGCCCTGACTGTCCTGCTCCCAAACCAAATCATGCAGGTAAACGCGAACCGTGTTCATCCCAAGACCTTGCGCCCAGCCGAGTTCTCGGTCGATGGTTTTGGGATCAAATGTATCCTGCTGCCACATCTCAAGCTGATTGATCGCCGTGCTGGGGATAAAATCACACCCGACCAGCCAGGGTAAACTATCGTACCAGGCCTGGGCCTTTTCCGCTGGCCAGCGTTCCAAACCAGCCTTGTCCGCAAAGCTTGCTGTACCCGCCAAAATCAGAACAAATAACACTGTTTTCATGTCAATTCCATCTCCCAATGAACAATAGAATAATAAGGCCAGCTACGAACAGCACCTCCGTTTACAACTGTCCCTAACATCTTGTTTTGCGTTCCGTTTTCATAAATTGTAAACTTTCCCTGTTTACAATAACCTCGCATTAAGAATGGTCGATTTTTCTGACAATTTCGACGGTGTAATTATTTTTTTGGGGTATGCCCGGGGTGCTTCGTCCGTTCCGGACATACTGTTCAAGGAGTTCTGTGAGTCTCCCGACGACATCGGGGTATTTCTGACACAGGTTTTGTTTTTCGCCGATGTCATCGCTCATATCATAAAGCTGAACAGCCGGAAGCCCGCGAGCTTCTGCGGAGTCGGGTTTAGGCGGGCTCCAGCCGCCGGAATCCGGGCAGAAAATCAGCTTCCATTTTCCCTGTCTGATTGCGAACGAGCCGTTCACGGAATGATGCACGACCGCCTCGCGCAGCGGCACTGCCGCCGTGCCGGTCATCGCGGCAAGGATGCTTACACTGTCCTCACCTGCGTTATCGGGCAGTTTGCAGCCTGTGATATCAGCCGCCGTTGCCATCAGGTCCGTCAGACAGGCAGCCTGGTCACAGACGGACGACGGCTTGATTTTTCCGGGCCATCTGGCAATAAACGGGACGCGGTGGCCTCCGTCGAAAATGTCGGCTTTGTGGCCGCGGAAAACATAGGCTGGGTGGTGGCCCACGGCGGCAAGCTCATCAAAGTCTGCATTGGGTGAAGGGCCGTTATCGTTTGTGAATATAACTAGCGTATTGTCTTTAAGACCCTTTTGTTCAATCGCTTTGAGTACCTGCCCAACCGTCCAGTCCACCTGCAGGACAAAATCGCCGTATTCATTCGTTCCGCTTTTACCCTGAAACGCCTCCACCGGCAAAATCGGCGTATGCGGTGCAGTCAGCGAGAAATAAAGGAAAAAGGGTTTGTCTTCCCGGCTCCGCTGATCAATATAGGCCACCGCCTTTTCCGTCAGCTTTGACAGGACCTCAACATGCTCAAAGTCCGCACCGGTCGGCCCTTCCCGCAGGAGCAGTTTTCCGGTTGTTCCTTTGACGACCCGATTCGGTACGGCCGTCACCGCATCGTTTTGGACATAAACATAGGGAGGCATATCTGTTGAGGCGGGAATACAGAAACTGTAGTCAAACCCGTTCGTATTGGGGCCGTGCAGAACCGGCTTGGTAAAATCGATGTCTTCGGGATTGTCATTTTTTTTCTGCCAGTCCATTCCAAGGTGCCACTTGCCGATACAGGCCGTATGGTACCCCTGCATTTTGAGCATGGAAGCGACGGTCATTCGCCCGTCTTCAATCAGGTGCGGGGAATCTCCTTCCACCGCGCCCTTTTTCAAACATCGCCAGCAGTATCTGCCGGTGAGTATTCCGTATCGTGTCGGGGTGCAGATGGCGGAGCCCGAGTGCATATCGGTGAAAACCATGCCCTCTTTGGCGATGGAATCAATATGGCTGGTTTTGATCCTGCCATTCTGGTTAAGACAGGAAACGTCTCCGTAGCCCAGGTCGTCTGTGAGAATATAGACAATGTTTGGAAATTTTTTGTTTGCGGATATGGGTACGCGGCCGGTCGCCGATGCACAGCCGTCCAGCATTAAGCCTGCGGCGCCCAGCCCTGCAAGCCGAATAAAGTCTCTTCTATTCATTGTATCGTCTCCGTGAAATTAATGTTTGAGCCGTTTGCAGAACCATCCCAATAATAGGAACCGTTACAAACCGCACTGCCGTTTGGAACTGTCTCCATTTATCTTATTATCGATCTGCATTTTTGTGGCCCTTTTTTCTCATAACAATTATAATCACAATACAAGCCATGATGATTATCCAACTAACAACTATATGAGTCAGACCATGGGCAGAATCACTGTTTAAACCAAATATAACAATATCCAGAAAAGCCAGCCATATTAATAATATAGCCATATATCTCATATCTTTCCCTTCATTAACAGGAACCGCAGGGCTGCTGAAGAAGCCGGCATTGAAAAATACAAAGTGATTTTCGCTCAGAAATAAGGCTGAATTTTGTATTTTCATAGTTTTTCAACGGCCCCACTGTTCCTATTCATCCTAAAATTTACTTTCCATACTTTTAGTATATCTGGGCTGACACTCATATAGTAAAACTCTCCATTTCTGTCAATGACCGAACACACAATGCCCTCTATCCTTTTCTGAGAATGGTGATTTTCCCATATAACTTCATTTTTCACTTTCTTATCCGTCATTATCTGTTTAACATGTAATGGTATAGTTGATTCTTTTCCAAGTACTTTTCCTGTTCTGTCATCAATTCGGGAAAAAGATGATGTATCGGAACTGTCGGTCTGCATGAATTCCAAATACCCGTCAACAATCGAAAAAAACTCACTCCCGCTCCGCAGAAATTTTCCCCGGTAGGATTCATTTTCAGGCGACAATATAGCAGCTTTGTTTATGTCCTCTGCAGTGATTGGCCCTCGAGGGCCAAAACTATTGAGCCATTTTCCGTTTTTATCAAATCGACTCAAACAAGAACCCCCTATGTTAGGCAATATGTAACATTCAAGATAAATATCGCCATTAAAATCAACAGCAATGTTAGTAATCATTTCTGCTTGGCTCTCTAATTTTAGCATATCAATAAACTTACCTGTCTTGTCAAACTTGTGCACACGTATATTATCTTTAGTATCAACTTCCGGGATGTAAAACGTCCCATCGTTAGGATCAATCGCAAAGCACCGTGGGCAAAGATTAAATCCAGCCCCTCTCCAATAAATATATTGCCCAGGCTTATCTCCGGGAAGAGATGTAACAATCACTGTTTCACTGAGAACATCCAGTGAATTTTTACCAACCCCATAAGAATTATGACCAACCAGTAATATCAGAATCAAACAACTTGTAAATCTTGTAATAGATGTAATGTTCACTGTGCACTCCCTATTTATCCTTTTCAACAGTCCCCGCTTTCTCCCTGCACTTAACCTGATAGTTTTCCCTCACAAATCTAATTATCAATACGACTAGATTTATTAACAAAACAATTAGTACAATAATGTCATTGGTTCGTTGGATGCCCGATATTATGATTATACCAATCACTATAGCTGTTATTACAACCAGGAATATATTAATTATATTATTACTATTCACATTTATCATCTTTCAAATACAATCAGCACCTGAATAGATAATAGGGACAGTTATCAATTGTTTTGCATTTTATGATCATAATAGGTAACTGTCCCTTGTTTCACGGGAACAATTGCCATTTAGAATAACAGGGGTCAGCAAGAAAAGTTAACATTTGTTTTGCATCTCATGCTCATAATAGATAGCAGTGGGGCTGTTGAAAAAGTCCCTCTGTCCCTAATTTTCCAAAGCTCCGTATTCCTGTAGTCGTCATAATCCAGTCTATTTGATGGAGTTAGGCTAAGACTTCTTTGGATGTTCTTTTTTCTGAGATTGTGAAAGATCTTGTTCAATTACAGCAGATTCAAGAAGCTCACCAAAGCGACGACAAAACGACCTGTCGGCCATAGCAATACCTCGAGCTTCATATTGCCCCTGCCGTTGGATCGACGGCGGCATAAGCTGAAATAACACCATAGCGGCGGCGATAGCGTCCTGATAGTGCAGGCCCACGCTGTCGCAATAATCCTGAAAATCGTAGAAAACTTTCGGCGGAACTTTCCAGCCGATCTGCTTCACGTCGTCTGTTTTTTTATTTTTAATCATATCCGTACCCTACCTAAACCTTTTGTGCATTATAACTGACCTATGCCTGAGAGCAAGCCACAACACGTTTATTATCGGAGGCTTAGGGATAATAGGGATAATAGGGACAGTTACCATTTGTTTTGCATTTTATACTCATAATGAGCAACTGTCCCTATTTACCTAACTTTAAGATCCTTGTCCCAACCTGGAACCCAACAGGTAAAGATTACATCGATTCCTAACGAACTCCAAAATTCCAAATCCTTAGATCGTAAACGACACGAATAATCAGCATCTTTATATGAAGGCTTGACCACAATTTCTATATAAGCTTCATCAATACTGTCCCAAGACATAACTTCAACTATCGCATCGCGACATCGCTTAAACCTCTTTGTTAGTTGAGAAAATTGGATTTCAATTTTTTGTTTTGAATTTGAGTGTGTGCCTTCGTTCCAGTATCCAGTTTTTGATTTTATAGGACACTTTGGGAAATATCCGCTTGCGTATGCGAATCCAGTCGAAAACTCATTCAATTTTGCTTGCGTAAAAGGGGGAATTCCGATTTTTTCTGTTATTTTATCGGGATCCAGTCGCTTCCCTGAAAATGACAAGACAATAAAATCCGAGCGTTTTAATTTTACCATATGCTTATCCTATGTACTTATGCTTAATTAAGTAGGGACAGTGTGGTTGTTGAAAAAGTCCCACAGTTACTTATTTTTAGCATATTTCACCATCCTCCTCATTCTCTTTGGGGCGGCAGATGGGTAGAGGCCCAAAGCTCCTGGTTATGAAATCACTTGCTCGCTGGAGTGAGAAATCCCGACAGCTTCATCCACTCCGCGCAGCGGTCGATCCAGCCTTCGGCGGGGCCGACGCCCTTTCGCATTCCGAAACCGTGACTGCCCTTGAGATAGATATGCATTTCGGCAGCCACTTTGGCCTTGCGGCAG
>JAFGQP010000211.1 GCA_016935635.1 Sedimentisphaerales bacterium | reverse complement strand
GTCATGCAGATACGCCTCGACTTTCCAGGTATCGGTGCTGGGCTGCCAGACCCCGGGGTCGCTCGTCTGCCGGGGCTGCTTGATGACGTAGTCATACTGCCCATCGCCATTCAGGTCGGCGATGGCGACTTTATTGCACACGTATTTGCCCTGCAGTGGAATGGTGATATAAGGTTTGACCGGCGCGTTAGCGGGTAAGGCGGTTTTGCCGCCGGGGGTCTGTTCCTTGCTGTCGATGACCGGACAGACCCACCAGCGATTGGCCTTGTCCATCGGAGTTGCGGTGTCGAGAAAATCCGTCGTTCGGCTTAGCGGGACGGGATTAAGCTTGATCGGCTTAGCATCTTCTGTTTGGCGATAGAGATTAAAGGAAACATCCTCCGGGTCGGAGTTCAACAGTCGCCACCCCAGATACACCTTACCCTCCCCCGCAACCACCGCGACCAGCCCGCGGTCGAACGGTTCTGTCTGCCGCTGCGCTGCCAGCGTACCGCACATGCCCGCCAGTATTATCATCATTCCAAAGACAAGAACTTTATTCCGAATAGCCATCGTTCACCTCGCAAGCAAAATTTCGGTTTCACATGTCAAGCCTCGGTGCAGCCGCTTTCCATCACAGGACCACCGGCCTATTGTATCATGACGAAGGCTTTCTGCGAGCAGTTACATCACCAAATTCAGACGGAATTTATGCTTTTCATTTCATGTCGATTTCTGGTACAACAGGGATGCAGCAATAGCCCGGCAGGGTGGTTCAGAAGGTATCCAACAAAACGACAGGTGCGAAAGGACAGGTATGCAAAAGCTATTGTTGTGCCCCCGAACGGAAATTTGTTTTGTCTATTCCCTGTATGTCGAGCGGACGCGTGATGAAAGCGTGGGGATTATTGAGATGGAAAGCATCGAAAACCGGGATTTTTATACCTGTAAAGCCCTAAATGTCGTGCTCGATCTGGCCCACAAACATCAGCTCCCCCCCGAGACCGCCGCACGCCTGGAGGGGATTATCGATTGCCTCCTCACCAACCAGGCCAACCGCGCTGTCGAAAAACGCCGCTCAGATTTTTAATCCTGCGTTATTACATATTAATACTGTCTGAAATAAGAAGTATAAAATCAAATTTAAAATATAAAAGATTTTTAAATTTGTTAGCAACATTTCCTCTTTATCAGACATATTATAGAGGCAGGGCTGAGGGAGGCCCGCGGGAACCATTTCCCGACCGAGTTTGTAATTTTTACTATAAACTTTGAACTATGAACTTTTGCGGAGGAGCAGATGACAGAAAAATCCAAACAAACCCAATTTGCAAAAGCTGGGCGCTGGCCGCTTTTTTAACAAACGAACCCAATTCCACATTCTTGTATCCCTGTATCCTTGTCTTCATGTATTCTTGTATTTTACAAAACGAACCCAATTCAGCCGCCATCGGCCAGGCGAATCAAACTCTAACACCACGCTAACATTATGCTAATAATTGACATAGACAATACAGGTGAAATGATATACTAATAGAACGATAACTTTTGCCGTTTGGCGGGCAGCAGGATAAAGGGAAATTCGATGGCTGATGAAAAAATATTGATTGTGGAAGATGAAGAGGATGTACTGGAGCTGATTCGGTACAATCTGGACAAGAATGGCTACCGTACCGAGACGGCCATGACCGGCCCGGCCGCCCTGACCAAGGCCCAGACGGTGGGGCCGGATTTGATTCTGCTGGATTTGATGCTGCCGGGAGTGGATGGGCTGGAGGTCTGCCGGACGTTGAAAAAAGACCCCAAAACCAACGCGATTCCTGTGGTTATGGTTACGGCCAAAGGCACGGAAGCCGATGTGGTCACAGGACTTGAGATGGGAGCGGCTGACTATATCACCAAGCCGTTCAGTCCCCGCGTGCTGCTGGCCCGGATTCGGGCGGTGCTTCGTCGGGAACAGCCTGCAGAAGCTGCGGACAATCAGACCCTGCGTATCCACGATATAGAAATTGACGCCGGCCGGCATCGTGTAGCCGTCAAGGGCAAAGATATCCCCATGACCAGTACCGAATTCAGCCTTCTGCGATTTCTGGCGGCCCGGCCCGGTTGGGTCTTTACCCGCTACCAGATTGTTGACGCCATTCACGGTTCGGATTATCCTGTAACCGACCGCTCCATTGATGTGCAGATTGTCGGACTACGCAAGAAACTCGGCTCCGCGGGTAAAACCATCGAGACGGTTCGCGGTGTCGGTTATCGGATGAAAGACCAAAGCTGAACAACAACCCCAACGGAAGCGCCCTGATGAAAAGACGATTGCTCTGGCAGATATTTCCTTCGTACCTGGTGATTACGATTCTCGCCCTTGTGGCGTTTTCGATCAATGTTTCTTTTCTGGTAGATGGATTTCTGACGCGGCAGACCCGCCAGATGCTTGAGGTTCGCGCCCGACTGGTCAGTTCAGCCCTGGAGCCGCTGCTGGAAACCGGCGACTTGAGCCGGATGGATGCACTCTGCAAAAAGCTCGGGCAGGAAAACAAGACGCGAGTTACAATCATTGAGCCGACTGGCCGGGTGCTGGGGGAATCGGACAAGGACCCCCAGGCAATGGAAAATCATCTGAACCGACCCGAAATTCAGCAGGCCATGACCGGATTGATCGGTTTCTCCGAACGCCGTCCCAGTACCACGCTCAAGCAGCGGATGATGTATGTGGCTGTGGGTGTTCAGCGTGATAATCAGGTCGTGGCGGTCGTGCGTACCGCCATGCCGCTGGTGGAAATTGAACATGCCATCGGCTCCATCACACAGCAGGTGATACGCTATGCGATTATTATTGCCGCGGTTCTGGCGATAGTGAGTCTGTATTTTTCGTGGCGCCTGTCGCGTCCGCTGGCATTACTGCAGCAGGGTGCCCGGCGATTTGCCCAGGGACAGTTGACACACAAATTGGACGTCGGCGGCCCGGGCGAGATTGCTGAACTGGCCGGTGCCATGAACATGATGGCTGAAGAATTGAATCGCCGTATTGAGGCCTCGACCCGGCAGCGCAACCAGCAGCAGGCGGTCTTTACCGCGATGCTGGAGGGGATTATCGCCTTCGAAACCGAGGGCAAGTGCCTGATGCTAAATACGGCTGCGGCACGTCTGCTGCAGCTGGATGCTGACAAAACGACCGGCCGGACTGTGGGCGAATTGATTCACAACAGCGAACTGCAGACGTTTGTGCAGAATGCCCTGCGGTCGCCCAGCTCCGCCGAGCAGTTTATCCTGATGCCGGATGCCGACCTGCGGCAGGATTGCTATCTGCAGGTCCGTTCCTCGGCGCTGCTGGACAGCGAAAACCGTCATATCGGGGCGCTGATTGTGCTTAACGACATGACACGGATTTATCGGCTTGAACAGGTGCGGCGCGACTTTGTCGCCAACGTCAGCCATGAACTCAAGACGCCGGTGACCTCCATTCACGGCTTTATAGAAACGCTGCAGGATGGGGCGATTCATAACCCCGAAGACGCCAAACGGTTTCTGGGCATCATCGCCCGTCAGACTGACCGTCTTAACTCGATTATCGAAGACCTGCTGCTGCTGTGCGAACTGGAACAGCAGGGCCAGTCGGTGCATGTCCCGCGCGATGTATGCTCGATTCAGGAGATTCTCAAAGAGGCTGTTGAGCTCTGCCGGCATAAGGCCGAAGAGCGGAATATTCGCATTCGATGGACTTGTTCGGAGGATCTGAAGGCCTTGGTCAATGCATCGCTGCTGGAACAGGCCGTCGTGAACCTCGTTGATAATGGCATCAAGTACAGCAATCCCGATTCGGATGTGTCGATTGATGCAAAAACGGAAAACGACCGGCTTGTGATTCGTGTGCAGGACAAAGGCTGCGGTATTGCAGCCGAGCATCAGGATCGTATTTTTGAGCGATTCTATCGAGTGGATAAGGCCCGCAGCCGCCAGCTTGGCGGTACAGGCCTGGGCTTAGCTATCGTCAAACACATCGTCCAATACCACAAAGGCTCGATATCCGTCCAAAGTATTCCCGGCAAGGGCAGCACTTTTGTCCTGTCCCTGCCGCTGGATGCTTAGCGCATTATATGGGGTGCAAAAAATCAGGGGCGGTTTTGAGGCCGCCCCTGTGAGACTTGATT
>JAFGQP010000210.1 GCA_016935635.1 Sedimentisphaerales bacterium | reverse complement strand
TAATTAAATGAAATTTGTATTTGTGGATTTGCATGGACAAAAAATGCCTTTTCCTGTACACAATAATAAACCACTGACAATCCAGCGATAACACCTAATACAATGATGATATTTCTCAGCACTATCTCACCTCGATGAACTAATTTGAACAGCCCGCCATGATACCCTGTCCTCTGGCCGTTTGTTTTTAGGATACGGGCCTCTTCGCCCACACAACCTTTTCTCCGCATTGATTACAAACAAAAGAATCTTCCTTCACTTCAAGTGATACTTGAATGCGAGCAGAGCATTTCGGACACTTTATAGTTATATTGCCATGTTTATCTTGAGTAATAAACTGCATTTTTTGTCCGGATAGAATGGCCTTCAGCAGTAACCAGATTGATTTTCGCAGATAAAGTAAAATCCCCAACAAAACAAGGCCGCCCAATACCATCGTCAGAAAGAACGTATCCGGCAGGTTGTCTTTAAATACATAGACCATAACAAGGACACCAATGGCTCCGACAATAACAAACCAGGAGACCTGCGAATGCCATTTTTTTTCAGGGACCTTTTCTTTGGGCTTTTTCTTCAGCTTGTCATTCAAATATCCAATACTGACCGCTGCCAAAAGAAGTCCAATAGCAATTAACATCTGGCTAAAAGTCATTCAATTCAACTCCTTTTTATAATTACTGGCCTCACATAACATGATGAGCTTTTCACCATTTGGACGAGATCGAAAATCATTTAATTGTATACACAAACTGAGCATAAATCAGAATTTGTCCTCCTGCCATCCTGTTTGACTCTAAGGTTTCAATTTTAATGCATCTACTCTCTGGTCCCACTTGATATAAAATGCTTCCATGGCAGCTATTTCTTTTTGCTCCTGTAATTTCATTTTTAATGCATCCAGATCCTGATGATATTGCATCAGCAACTTGACTTTTTCCTCTTCCGGCATGATTAAAGAGTAAAGTTCAAAAACATGAGATCGTGTCGTTGTATCAACCGACAGCATCTGTCCAAACCATTCCGATCGTCCTGTGCTGGACGCCGGAATAAACCAGCTTTTGACGGGATCCTGATGGTCAATTGCCCATTGGCTGTAAGGCTGCATGGGACCGGGAACACGGGACCGTTTCCACAGATAATGTTTGTGTATGATAAGGCTCCCTGAATACATATCCACCTCAATACTTTTCCCTTGCGGCCCCCACATGCAGGCAATCACAACTGCTGCCAGAACACATACCAGTACACCGCCCACAAAACCAATAATGATGAACCACCACTTGGATGTGATTTGTTGAATATCTCGCTCCAATGCCATGCCGTGGTCCTTTCTTTTTTGACCCGTGATAGTAGCCGCCATCGAATAAGCGTCTCTTTATCCCTTTACAACCGTTCCTCCCGGCCGCTGCTGACCATTATATCCCTCATTCCGATAATATCCATTATAAACGCAGACTATTAAAACGGGGCATACTGTAAATATCTTCCTACACATTATCGAAGAAAATTCGATTATATAATCTGCCTAATCACACTCCACTATTATCACAAAAGGTATCTAATATTCCAATTCTTGTATCCCAGTATCCCTGAATCCTTACATTCTTAATTATAAAACGGACCGATTTTTAAAAATTATTCCAACAATATATCCATATATCGAGAACTTTCGAGGTTTAGATACGTATAGTAAAAAAAGCTTATTTGAGGTTACTATGGGTCCTGAATTACAAAATGAAGATAAACTGCTTACCGAAGAGCAGCTGCACGAGGCGGCCGAGTGTTTGAAGGTTATGGCCCATCCGGCCAGGCTGAACATGGTTCAGATTCTGATGCAGGGCGAATTTCCCGTTCATGAGATTGCCGCACTGTGCCGGATCTCGGCCAACCAGACCTGCGAGCATCTGCGGCTGATGCAGGGACGCGGCTTGCTGACCAGCCGGCGAGAGGGTAAAATTGTGTATTACACAATTGCCAACCCCCGATTGCCGGGCCTGATCAGCTGCATTCGGAAAAACTGTGAAGTCAAACCAGCACTGGAAATATCTGATAATACCTAACTGAAATATTAAGGAAATAATTATGGAAAGCAAACCAAAGATTGTCATTGTCGGGGGAGTCGCAGGCGGAGCATCCGCGGCGGCACGGGCACGACGCATGAGCGAATCGGCAGAAATCATTTTGATCGAACGCGGGCCGGATATTTCCTTTGCCAACTGCGGCCTGCCCTACCATATCGGCGGTGCGATTGCAGACCGAAACCGGCTGCTGGTGCAGACGCCGGAGGCCATGCGAAAACGGTTTGCCATTGATGTACGAATTCTGACTGAGGTTGTACGTATCGACCGCCAGGAAAAGCAGGTCGTGATCAAAAATCTGGCCGACGGACGAGAAAGTGTGGAAAGTTATGATTACCTGGTTCTCAGTCCCGGGGCCGAACCTATTCGTCCGCCGATGCCCGGCGCGGATGGCCCCGGCGTCTATACCCTGCGTAACCTGGCTGATATGGACGCGATTATCAACACTATCAATACAAATAAACCTCAGCGAGCGGTGGTGGTCGGCGGCGGATATATCGGGCTGGAAATGGCCGAGAGCCTGACCGAACGCGGTATAACGGTCACACTGGCCGAACTGGATAAGCAGGTCATGGCCCCGGCCGACCCCGAAATGGCAGCAGTTCTCCATCAGGAACTGAAACTGCATGGTGTGGATCTGCGGCTGGGCAGCAGTGTAACGGCCATTGAACATACGGGGCAGAGCATGACCGTCCAGTTAAGCAGCGGGGACAGAGTGGATTGCGGGCTGGTGGTCCTGTCGATTGGTGTCCGACCCGAATCGAAACTGGCCAAAGAGGCCGGACTGGCAATTGGTCAGCGCGGCGGGATTGTCGTCAATGAATTCATGCAGACCAGCGACCCGGCAATCTATGCCGTAGGTGATGCCGTGGAAGTCGATGATTTTGTCGGCGGATTCAAGACCCAGATTCCGCTGGCAGGGCCTGCGAACCGACAGGGACGCATTGCGGCATCACATATCTTCGGGCAGAAGCTGACCTACAAGAAAACCCAGGGCACGGCGGTCTGCAAGGTTTTCAACCATGCTGTCGCCATGACCGGTCTGAACGAAAAGACTCTCAAACGCATGGGAATGCCCTACGAAAAGGTCTATGTCCATCCGGCCGACCACGCCTCGTATTATCCGGGTGCAACACAAATCAGCCTGAAATTACTGTTCGACCCGAAAAACGGCAGAATCCTCGGAGCACAGGCTGTCGGCATTGCAGGCGTGGACAAGCGAATTGATGTGATTGCTGTAGCGATACGAGCGGGACTGACCGTGTTTGATCTGGAAGATCTGGAGCTGTGCTATGCACCGCCTTACGGTTCCGCCAAAGACCCGGTCAATTATGCCGGATTCGCCGCGGCCAATTTCATCCGCGGAGAAACCAAACTTTGCCACGCTGAAGATGCTGCCAATCTAAAAGACAACCAGGATCTGCTGGACACACGCACATCGGCTGAAGTGCAGGCAGGAACGATACCGGGAGCGATTCTGATTCCGTTGGATGATTTGCGTTCCCGACTCGGCGAACTGCCGCGCGATAAAGAAATATTAGCTTTTTGTCAGGTCGGATTGCGAGGGTACCTGGCGTGCCGAATCTTGTCTCAGCATGGATTTAACTGCCGCAACCTCAGCGGCGGCTACAAGACTTATCTGAGTCTCTATGCAGGCAGTTTGCCTGAAGAGCCTAAAGAGCTGACGGATGATACCGGTGAAAAAACAATAGAAGCGGTTCACCCGGTCCCGGAGACCACAGCACTGATAGTTGATGCCTGCGGCCTGCAATGTCCGGGACCGATCATGAAACTGAAAGAAACACTGGATGCCGTACAGCCGGGACAGACAATACAGATTACCGCAACCGACCCTGGATTTGCCAGGGATGTTGAAGGATTCTGCCAGAGTACCGGGCATACCCTGCTTGGAACCATCGCAAAGGGCAAGGCCTATGAGACCCGAATTCAGAAGAAATCCGCGTCGACGGGCGGGGCAGTCACAGCACCTGGAGCCGTTTCCAGGGACAAAACCATAGTCGTCTTCAGCGGCGATTTTGACAAGGCCATGGCGGCGTTTATTATCGCCAACGGCGCGGCGGCGATGGGCAGCAAGGTCACGATGTTCTTTACGTTCTGGGGATTGAACCTGCTGCGGAAGTCGGCGACGGTGCCGGTGCAGAAGACCTTCATCGAAAAGATGTTCGGCTGGATGATGCCGCGCGGCGCAGAAAAAGCCGCCCTGTCCAAAATGAATATGGCGGGCATGGGCAAGGCAATGATTCAAATGATAATGCGGCAAAAGAATGTCGCTTCGATTTCCTCACTGATTGACTCGGCAAAGAAATCGGGCGTGCGTATCGTCGCCTGTGCAATGTCGATGGACCTGATGGGTATCAGGCCCGAAGAGCTCATCGACGGTGTTGAATCCGGCGGCGTTGCCATGTATCTGGCCGCCAGCGACAAGGCAGGAACAAACCTGTTTATTTAAACAGGTTCGTCCCCGCCTGATCATCGTGAGAAGAATTACTGCGGATAAAATGCCAGCCGTACCTGATTCGGAGCAAACGGCAGGATCTGGATGGCATTATCACCCTGCTTGAGATATTGCGTGACCTCCAGCCGCAGAGGCCTGCCGATAAAGCCGCCGGCATATTGGCCGTTGATGGTGACGGCAGCGGCTTGTTCGGGAGTGATATCATCCGCTTCCAGAACAATCCGCACCTTGTCGGGCTCAATCGGCTCGGAAAGCTGACAGGTCCCGACAAACGGATCATTGGGCACGGGTCCCGCTGTCAGGGGTTTGCCTGCTTCGGGCTGGGCGGGCCTTTGCGGAATCCGCAGAGACTCGGGTGTCTGCCCCCGTGTGACGACAATCGGCTCGCGCAGGGGTTGAATCGACGCATCAAGCCGTGCGGGACGTTTGACCGTATCGGGCCGGAACACAATAAGAACACTCTCAAGCGGTTCCATCATCAGGGTTAACTCCGCAGATTGATTATCAATGCGGCGATAAGCGACGGAAGTAATCTCGCCCCGCATCGGGTCCCAGCACTCCGGCGTGCCGGGGGCACGGAAACGGAAGGTAAACTGCCGAGCCTCACCCTGATGATTCTGATTGCAGATTAAAAAGATATCCGCATCTCCTTTGACACGATGCAGGACATGCAGCCAGCCGCTGGTTTCGCCCTGGACGACTTCGACCACCGGGGCAATGCCGGCATCTTTAGCAAGGACCTGTGTGATATCGGCAGCCGTAGGGACTTCGGGCAGCAGATATGACCGTCCTCCGGCGGTATTATGATTGCAAGCGGTCAGACCGGACTGGACGGTATCGCCCCAGATGGCCCGCGTCAATTCTGTGATATCCGCAGCGGTCTTGCCAAGAGTCGCCGATCGCGTCGGGAGGAATCCATAGCCGACCACGATGCCGCCCTGCTCAAAGAATGTTTTTGCGGCGGCCAGCACGCCATAGGGAATCACTTCCACCGGCGGCACAATCAGCACGCGGTAGCGTTCCTGATGGAGGCGAATCTCATTGCCGACAAGCCTGGCCTGATTTTCGAACACATCAAACGGCAGCCAGTCGCAGTCGTACTGGGCATCCTGCAGCGCCGAAGTCATATCTTCCGGCGGAATCATTTTGCCGACCTGGGCAGCATTGCCGCCAAACAGCAGCGCCGCCGGACAGACATGCCTGCCGCCGATGAGCATGGCACTCAGACGGCTGGTGTAATCGGCATAGACGCGATACAGCGGGTAACGCGGTTCATAGCCGCCATTGTAGAAATACGGCGGGCAATCCCTGTCATAAGGAGCTCGCGGATTAAACGAGTGCGGGATATGGACATTCACACCGGACACATGCATGTGATTGGTCCACCACTTCATCTCGGGGTAGGTCAGATTCTGACCGCGGGCGCCGAAAATCTCCACCATGGCCAGGTCGTCGGTCTTGCCGAAGACGTGGGAAATCGAACTGGCCAGTTTGGGAGTCTGCCACGACGGGTGATCGCGAGCCATGCGTTTGCCCATGACAAACTGATCAAAAACGGCATCGATGCCGCCCATGCTGCTGTAGCGCTGCAGACGCATCATATCGCCGCCGCAGAAGTCAGGCCGCAGGTATAAGGAACTGTGCTCCATGAAATGGCCGATGGACATCACGTTATGCTCTCGGCACCAGTCGGTTATGCCGCCGTACATCGTGCGGCCCCAGGCCTCAGCCAGGGCATCGCGATATTGGTACTGGGCGGCGGCCTGCTCTTCACCGGCCAGTTGGAATTTGTACGCAACATAGGCCGTCTTCCAGTCCACCTTCCATTCGGCAAGAACAGCATTCAGTTCTGTGCCCCAGTCGCCGCGGGTCTCCGGCTCATCATAGAAAAAGCCCGGGATAATCCTGCCGAAGTCGTCTTTGAACCGGTCGTAATGGGGCTGATAGACGGTCTGGATAAACCACTGGACACAATCGCAGCTGGCGCCATCGACGCTGAGCTGACCATTTTGTCCCAGTGCGGGGGCCTGCTTGTGGGTGAACTTCATGATCTTCCAGCGGCCCGGCGGAGCCTGCCAGCGAAGCTTACCGTCCTGAATCGAGGAGGCGACATCCATCAGGGTACTGCCGAGGATTTTACCGTCGGCATCCATCTGGCCGGCAAGGGTCGCAATATAGTGTGGGCCGCTGCAGCCTTCGGCTTCATAGAGGACTGGACCGTCCACATCGACGGCAGCCGCTTCCAACTGCTTGGCGGCATACCGCGCAGGAACATTGCCGCCGACACCCTGGCTGGGCCACCATTTCTCGTCGAATATCCACATTTTCAGGCCGTGCTTGCGGGCCGCCTCCAGACAGATCGACAGGTCATTGAACCAGCCGGGCCCGAGCCAGTCTTTGTGCGGGCGGGATTCGGCGGTAAAGCTGCCGTTGCCGCTTTCGGCGACAATCCGGACATAATCCTCAAGCCGCTGGGGGCTCTCGTCCCCATGCAGCCAGAACAAGGGACCGGTCCACTGGCGAACCTCGGGGGGCAGGGTGCGAAAATCCGATTCGAGGGTTTTGATATCCGCCGCGGCACAAAGTAAACCGCTCCATCCGAGCAATGCTGCCAGTGAACGGGTGAATCCCAATCCGTATTTCATGGCCTATCTCCTGAAAAGAACATGGCATACTCTCAGGACGGCATTATACAAGGCAAGGTTTCATCAGAATACTCAATTTTATTCGGGCGACAAAGATTTATACTTAACACGTATCATTGTGCCGCAAGAATGGCCCCGGAATGCATTGAAACAGACCATCGCCGCGACAAGAAGATAGCACCCCGCTTTATGTCAACCAATCCGGCGTATCAGGTCCAAACAAAGCTTTTAGTACAGGGGGTAGAGCAGTGGAGCAAGTGCCGAGCTGCTCAGCAGGATCAGCAGACCCAACAGCAGCAGGATTATGATAATCGGCAGCATCCACCATTTCTTGTTATGCCTGAGAAACTCCCAGAATTCAGCCAGAAGAGAAGGTCTTTTTTGTCGGGCAAGTTTTTCGAATTCATTGGTCGGAGTATTTGCAGCCATATAGGATTCCTGAATTAAAACTGGCGGAAATAGCGTTCGGCAGACTCGGGGCAGCGATGCGGCTGCCAGTAACTTTGGGCGTCGGGGTCAAACCGTTTGCCCAGGACATCCCGCCCGACAAGGCGGAAGATCAGGCCCAGCGGCGTAATCAGCAGAAAATAGAATAAAAACAGGATGACAAAATTCATCACCCATCCAATGGGAAGCGTGATACAGGTCAGAGCAATGAAGATGATTCTGCCGGCTTTGTGAGACAACATACAGCAGGCGAATATGAGCAGGCCGGCCAGAATAATCGCCGTTGTTACGGTGGTGCCGAGTCCCCTGAAATAATGCAGCATCGCCGCCGCCAGGACAGACACCAGCAGCGCAGCAATTCCGAAGATGCGGATATCTTTGCGTGTGGGATTCCAGTTGATATGGACTAATGACATCGCAATCGACCTCTCGAAAATCAATCCAGTTTAAATTGCGCAATATAACGATTCACATCCTGCTGCTCAACACGCGGCTGCTGGTCTTTGTACAGCAGGCAATTTTCCACCACCAGCACATCCATATTCGTCGCCATAAAGCATCGATAGGCGTGTTCGGGGGTACAGACAATCGGCTCGCCGCGGATATTGAAACTGGTGTTGATGATGACCGGGCAGCCGGTTCTGGCCTTGAATGCGGTTATCAGGCGATGGAGTTTGGGATGACGAACCGGATCGACGGTCTGGATACGGGCGGAATAATCCACGTGGGTAACGGCCGGGACAACACTGCGTTTGACCTTCAGTTTGTCAATCCCGAACAGGGAGTCCTGCGCAGCATCCGTCGCCAGGCGTTTGTCTGTCCGGACCGGGGCCACCAGCAGCATGTAGGGACTTTCCTGGCCGTCTTTCAGCTCGAAATACTCGTTTTTATCTTCTTTCAGGACGCAGGGGGCAAACGGCCGGAACGATTCGCGGAACTTGATTTTGAGATTCATCACCGACTGCATCTGCTCGCTGCGGGCGTCGCCGATGATACTGCGATTGCCCAGGGCGCGAGGGCCGAATTCCATCGGTCCCAGAAACCATCCAATCACTTTGCCTTGATCAATCAGGGCCGCAACGGTATCGACAAGCTGGTCGTCGTCCAGCTCCTGATACGGGGCGCCGAGGGAATCCAGAATGCCGCGAATCTGGGATGTGGTATAAGATGGCCCCAGCAGAGAGCCTTTCTGGAAATCCATATCCCCGGCCTTGCGATCATGATTGAGCAACTGGTGCCAGACAAACAGGGCCGCACCCAGCGCCCCGCCGGCATCACCGGCTGCCGGCTGTACCCAGATGTCTTCGAATTCGGTTTCCCGGGAAATCCGCCCGTTGCAGACGCAGTTGAGTGCCACCCCGCCGGCCAGAACCAGTTTTTTCATGCCGGTCTGCCGATACACATGCCGCACCATTCGCAGGACGATTTCTTCGGTAACCGCCTGAATCGAGGCGGCGACATCCATATAGCGCTGGTTGAGCGGGGCTTCCGGCCTGCGGGCGGTAAGACCGAACAGGGCCTCAAATTTGGGACTGATCATGACGGTTTTGTGACAATATGAAAAATACGAAAGACCCAGGCGGAACGAGCCGTCTTCTTTCAGATCAATCAGCTTATTCATGATGAGGTCGTAATAGATGGGTTTGCCGTAAGGAGCCAAGCCCATCAGTTTATACTCGCCGGAGTTGACGCGAAAGCCCGTGTAATAGGTGAAGGCTGAATACAGCAGGCCCAGCGAATGCGGAAATGAAAGAATATTCGTCAGTTCAACCCGATTGCCCCGGCCAATGCCAAAGGATGCGGTGGCCCATTCTCCGACTCCATCCAGAGTCAGTACCGCCGCCTCGTCAAACGGTGACGGAAAAAAGGCACTGGCAGCATGGGATTGGTGATGCTCGACAAAGACATAGCGGCCTTTATATCCATAGCCCAGGGCCTTGTCCATTTCTCGGGGCAAGTGCAGCTTCTGTCTGAGCCAGATCGGCATGCTTTGGAGAAACTGCCTGAACCCGCGG
>JAFGQP010000209.1 GCA_016935635.1 Sedimentisphaerales bacterium | reverse complement strand
TAAGGCGCCGGAATGTTCTGTAGAACTCATGGCGGATTTAAACGGGAACTGCCGGGTGAATCTTGACGATTTTGCCATCATGGCTTCTCATTGGCTTGAAGGGTCGGTGTACTAAGCAAATTGTATTTCTCGGGTGGGTTGGCTGTTCGACTTTGTACAGCCAGCCCATGCCAGTCTTGACTACAGACATTAAGGAAGATTGCAGTTGCAAAGTTCATTAATAACAGTAAACTCATTGGTCGTCTATGGTAGATAATAAACACTATAATGATGTTGCTGTATCCCATAACGGCGGGAACCTTCTTTATCTTTCGAGATTGTGCTTTATTGCCGCATTGGGAGGCTTGCTGTTCGGTTTCGATACGGCCGTCATTTCAGGAACGGTTGATTCTTTAAGGATCCAATACAACCTTTGCAGTATGATGGAAGGGTGGGTTGTTTCCTCGGCACTTCTCGGCTGCATTATCGGGGCATGTTTTGCAGGTTTCCTAAGCGACTTATGGGGTCGCAAGAAGATACTCATCCTGGCGGCGATATTTTTCCTGCTTTCCGCCGTCGGTTCAGCCCTACCTCCTACTGTTACGGTGCTGATCTATGCAAGACTGCTGGGAGGAGTCGGTGTTGGCATTGCGTCCATGTTGTCTCCGTTGTATATTTCGGAATATTCGCCGGCTCATTTACGAGGGCGTTTAGTGGCGTTGTATCAACTGGCCATTGTTCTGGGGGTTTTACTGGCCTATTGCTCCAATGCGCTGATTGCAGCTTACGCCCACGCAAACTCCGATTCCATTACAGAGGGGATTGTGCACAGGATATTTGTCGCCGAATTCTGGCGCGGGATGTTTTTGGCTGAGGCGCTTCCGGCCACTGTGTTTTTAGTGCTTCTGTTTTTGGTCCCCGAAAGTCCACGCTGGCTGGCGAAACAGGGGGACAACGAAAAAGCCTTAAGATATCTGTCAAGGGTAATTGGTCAAAAAGAAGCCCGGCGTGAGCTGGGGCAGTTGTCGGAACTTCTTGAAAAAGAAGAGGCCCGGCTGTCCTATCTGTTCAAACCGGGTCTAAGGGTGGCCCTATGGATAGGTATTCTGCTTCCTGTGTTTTCTCAGATAACCGGTATCAATGTTATTATCTATTACGGAACAACTATTTTCAAGCAGGCGGGATTTGCCGGCTCGTCCGCATTTGGAACGCAGGTGTTGATTGGATTGGTCAATTTTGTTTTTACTCTGTTTGCCATCTGGAAGGTCGATAAATTAGGCAGAAAACCATTGCTGCAGGCGGGGGCTATCGGGATGTGTCTTATCCTGGGTGTACTCAGTCTGTTTTTTGGAAAAGAAAAGGTATCTTCGTCGATGCTGGCACTGCTGTTCTGTCTTCATGTAGGCTGCTTTGCCTTTTCGTTCGGGCCGGTTGTCTGGGTGGTTGTTGCCGAGATATTTCCCACCAAGATCCGCGGGCGTGCCATGTCGGTAGGGACATTCATGGTGTGGATAAGTTGTGCATTAGTGGCACAGTCGTTTCCTTATCTGAGGGATAATCTGGGACCGGCAAAAACATTTATGATGTATTCGATTCTGTTGCTGCCGTCCATATTTTTTATTTATTTCAAAGTTCCCGAGACAAAAGGCAAAACATTAGAGGAAATTGAAACGCAATGGCAGAAATAGCCACGGTTGAAAAACTATTTGAATAAGGTTGGTATGATGAACTCCAAAGAAAGAATCAGGGCGCTTTTTAGAAATGAACCGACCGACCGGGTTGGCTTTTGGTTGGGGCATCCGGCGGACGATACAAAAATTTTATATGCCAAAGCGCTCGGGATTAGTTTAGAACACTATGCTGTACCCAAGCGGGCAAATGAAAGCGGGCTGCTGGCGACCAATATTGACTTACTGGATATTGAACTTGCATGTGCTTTTAAAAGTGACATATTCTGGTGCAGTCCCGAACTGATGTCTGCGTCCTGGAAACACCCCGAAGGCAAGCCGATGTTTGATGTAAAAGGGGGGAGCGATATTAAATCTTTAAGCCAGCCGGGTGTTTTTGCCGATTGCGATGATTACAGGCAGATCGAAGCATTTGACTGGCCTGATCCCCGGTATTTGGATTTTAAACCTGCAAGAGATCTGATCCAGACGGCTTCCGGCAAAGGACTGGCGGTTGTCGGGGGGATGTGGATGTCTTTTTTTCATGTGCTTTGCGATTTCTTCGGCATGGAAAACTATTTTATGAAGATGTGCACTCACCCGGCAGTCGTGGAGGCTGCCACAGAAAAGCTTGTTGATTTCTACCTGGAGGCAAACCGAAGGTGCCTCGATTTGCTTGGCGGCGGTATGGATGCTGTGTTTTTCGGCAATGATCTCGGCAGTCAATTGGATCTCTTGATCAGTCCGGATGCGTATGAAAGATTCATATTGCCGAGTTATACGAGAATTGTTCATCAGGCAAAGTCTTACAATTTAAAGATTATGCTGCATTCCTGCGGCGCGATTTCAAAGATAATCCCGAGTCTTATTGACATAGGAATTGATGCCCTGCATCCGCTTCAGGCGAAAGCGGCAGGGATGAGTGCGGCAGAGCTGTCAAGCGAGTATGGGGATAGTCTCTTGTTCGTGGGCGGTGTAGATACTCAGGGGTTATTGCCTTTTGGAACACCGCAGCAGGTTCGTGACGAGGTTAAGCGGCTAAAGGATACCTTTGGTCCCCGATACATTGTTTCGCCTTCTCATGAGGCGCTGCTCAGTAATGTTCCGATTGAAAATGTCATCGCGATGCAGAACGCAGCGATTGAGATAGAAGATACAATATATGCCCATTGGTTTTCGGGGGAGAGTCGGTGACACATTGACTGTTCAGGTCTTGATTCTATGTCCACCCGTGAAGGTCAGTGCGGGTGGATATTAAAATCAGTCATCTGGAAAACACAAAAAAATATTAACCTAAACGGCAAATAAATAAAATTCAGGAGTAATCAAGATGACACGCTTATTCTATCGGATGTCAATCAACGTGATACTGACGTTCATGGTTTGTTTCGTAAGCTCGGCGGTTTTTGGGGAAACGACACTGTGGCAAATCGGGAAGGCTGACCGGAATTACTCAGAATTTTCGATTGCCGGTAACTATGCCGCCTATCCGGGTACGTTTCCGGGTGATGTGGATTACACCATCGGCACGGATTCGCCGGAATCGGACTGGTCCTATATTCAGCCGTCTACGTCGGATGGCTGGGCGGGTGCCGTGCAACATCCGTTTCTAATCCGGTTTGATTGTGATGCATGGAAAAGTTATGTACTCTATAAGTTGGATATCCGACTGGCGGCGTCGCACAATCAATCGCCGCCGGTTATGACGATTGATCTGAATGGACAACGCTGGCAATACCAAACCACCAAGGGGCCGGGGGATGGAGTCCTTACCCATCCGTCCGGCGGTAATTTCCAGACCTACACAACGTATGTCAAGCCGGAATTATTGCGTCCAAAGGGGAACCTCATTACGATTACGACCTCCGGCTCCTGGATGCTGTATGATGCGGTTGTTTTCCTGGGCATTGAAACATTGCCTCCGGTGTGCAATTTTGCGGTTATTTCACAACCGGGTTGGTATAACGATCCCGAAGGCGTCAGTCGTAAGATCCGTCTGGATTTTAAAGACGGCCTTTTGATCGAACCTGCCCGCCTCTCCATTGCCACGTCTCAGGGCACATTTAAGCGTGATGTCAATACAGAGGGTTTGCCCGTTAATTATGTGGAGGTGCTGGTGCCCATGTCCTTGGGTACTGAGCCTGAGGACGTGACGATAACATTTCAGGCCGGCCCGCAGAGCATTACAAAATCTGCAGCGATTTTGCCGGAGCGGAAATGGGAAATCTATCTGGTACATCAAACACATCTGGATATTGGTTATACGCATACGCAGCCGGATGTGATGAATGTTCAGGTTGATCACATTTATAAGGCGCTGGATTATATCGACCAGTCCAAGAAATACTCCGAAGAGGAAATGTTCAAATGGCATCCGGAGGGAATGTGGGCCGTAGAAGAGTTCCTGAATCATCGGGCTTCCGAAACGGACAAAAATCGTTTTATCCAGGCCACGCGAGATAAGACGAT
>JAFGQP010000208.1 GCA_016935635.1 Sedimentisphaerales bacterium | reverse complement strand
CCTTCCCCGCTGCTGTCTTCATACTGCCCGCCAACCAGGTTATCCAGGGTCCATTGGGCTACTTTCCGCTTGATTCCCAATGCCGCGGTATTGGAATAGACCGTACTGGTTTTCCCATTATAGACGTTGGATACTTTGCAGTAATAATACTTTTCATCTGCCGTGGTGGGCAGCGGGATTTCATAGACATTCGTCACTGCTCCGCCAATCTGCACATCATCCGCAGGGGTATTGTTGGCCGGGTCGGACGAAGAGTACCATTGGTATGTTTCAGGAGCGTGCGGGCTGCTGACAAGGACCCCAAACGTTGCAGACTGGCCGGCAGTAATCAGAACATTAACAGGATGCTCAACGATCTCGGGAGCAGGCGTTCTGGTCGTAAACGACCACACGGAACCTGCTTCGACTACCGGGGTCTGATTGGGATCGGCCTCTGGGGTCAACAAGACCGTTGTATCGACACACCAGTAATAGGTCTGATCAAATGCCAGGTTCGGTATCGGATCATAACTGGTTCCTGGCTGGGCGGCACTTTTCAGTACTGAGGGATCCCGATTAATAACTTTTGTCTGATTGGGATCCATATATACATCATAGCCCTGGATGATACTAATAGCCGGACTGTCCGGAGGCATCCAGGAAAGCACCTTTTCGATCTCCACATTGGTGGCATTGTTGGCCGGATCGGGTTTGTTTGCAGTAAGGGACACAAGCCCCTGACTGCCATCCCAGTAGATATCATCCATGTAACTCCTGAGGCTTCGGTCACTCCAGGGACGCGGATCGCTGCCATCATCATCCGGCGTATGCATCAGCACACCATACAACCCGCCGAGATTGGGGGTATAATGGAATGGTGCATCGTCCAGTAACGGATCGCTGGTCGGCCCATCCGGCGGCAGACCGCCCGGATTCTTCGATGGTTCAATGTACAGGTCGAAGGTATCGGCACCGTTGTCCACATCGAACCAGCAGTCATACCATGTCGTACCCGCATTTAACGTCGTTATTTCCGTTCCCACGCCGTCCGCGGCAATCGTACGAATCGAGATGGCACCCGAGGTGGCATCTCGATAGCACAGGAAACCGGCAGACATAACCCAAAAAGCATTGTTTTCATTACCTTCGCCAATGGCATCACTTGAAGCTGATGTCATATTCCGAGGTGTGACTCCAAACCAGGTGTAACACCGACGCCCAGCCTCGAGAAGACGAAAACGGAAGAACAAAACACCCACTTCACCATCGTCAATAGGGTCGTTGACGCCGCTGACCGCGACACCGCGTTCATCGCCGCCGGAATTCGATTCGAGATTAACAAATGTTGTCAGATTAACACCGTCCCCGACAGTAATCGTAACATTACCCGTGCCGTCACTATCCGTATCGACCCAGCCCCCCAGGACGCCAGTTGTCGGCTGATTGTCAACTGTTGTCTTTCCTTCCCAACTTTCAAAAAGCTGCAAATCCGCCTGAACTGCAATACTCACAAACAAGCCTATCAAGATTATCCCTGTTTTTTTGATTATGCTTTTCATTACTATACCCTTTCATGCTTATGTATTTATTGTGTCAGAATTCCCTTGAGTCGAATCACGGATTACGGGCGATCAACACAATTGGGAACCTGCTGACAGGCCATCCAGTTGGCGGCCAGTTCAGCAAAATCTCCAAGGTCAATCTTGCAGTTCTGATTGAAATCATATTTCACGAGTACAGGATCTGTCGAATTAATACACACCTTTTCTCCGACCGCATCATAATACAGATAGGCTGCCTCGACTTCATCCACCGCATAATTATAAATCCGCAGGTCGTCAATCAACCCGTTGAAGAACTGGCCGATAACATTGTTGGCATCTCGATTAGCACCAAGCTGGATGTGGTCAACACCATACTGACGGCGAGTCTGGCCGGTTGCCTGGCCAATCTGCACACCATTTCGGTAAATGCGCATGACACCGGTTTCACTGTCTTTGGTAAAGACCCAGTAAATCCAATAGGGATCACCGGTGGACACTACGGCATTACCCACGCCGACTCGGTCATAGGCTGTTCCCGCGTCGGTATTGGTAACATCCAGGTAGGCATTGTTGTTGCTCCAGGGGGTATGAATATTGACCAGGCGATTGCCTGGAGCCGCTTCGGCATAGGCATAGAGTGTTACCGTTCCCGCCGTTGGCGTATTATTCTTGGCCCAGAAGGCAAAGGTCATCTCGGTGCCGGCTTTCGGCAGAGCCGCCGAAGGCAGAATCAAATAATCATTGATCCCATCCAGAACCAGAGCCTTTGAGCCGATTTTACCCGTATCAAATCCCGGGGTCGAATCCACATCTGCAACAAAACCGTCATAACCGCCAATGGAATCCGTATAGTCATTTTCAAATGCCCACTGACTTGTCTGGCGGGCATGCTCCACCCATACGGTATTGGATGTAACGGTTGTGGGACTATCGGTATTGGACGCCACGCAATAATACTGCCCTTCATCGCTTTGCTGAACACCGCTGATTGTCAGTGTCGGCTCTGTAGCGCCCGAAATTAAACTATTATTCTTGTACCATTGATAATGCGTTGCATTCAGCACGGTTACGGCAAGCACCGCATCCAGCTTGCCATTGTCAGCCCCTCGTACCTGATTGACCGGCTGACCTGTAATTTCTGGAGCCAGTGACATCGTGGTAAAGGAATATGTACTGCCTTCCAATGTATTCGGCTCCGTACTGTAATCAAATTTGCCAATCACATCCACACGCCAGAAGTATGTCGTCAGGTAGGCCATATCGCCAATTCCCAAAGGATCATATGATGTTGCTGTCTGTGCAGAAGCAACTTTGACAGAGATATCGCCGCTTTTCACTTTGGTCTCATTGGGATCAAAATAGACATCATATCCAGTAACGACAAAATTGGGTTCCAGCGATTCGGGTGCAGGGGGATCCCAGGAAAGAACCTGATCAACGGGCACGCGAGTCGCTCCGCTTTTGGGGTTGATATTCAGGACTCCCTGGCCGGTCATTACGCCAGCGATTTCTGATTCACTCAGAGCCGTATTGAAAATCTGAACATCATCTATCATGCCAATATAGGCCCATCGAGAAGTATTGTTGTAGAAATCGGTGCCGATAAATAAATCATACGTATTCAAACTTGGCATGGTGGCCCAGTTCGCCTGGGCATCCAGAACGCCATTGATGTAAAACTTCACCTGGTTGGATTCAAGGCTGGAATCATACGTCATCGCAACATGTGCCCATGTACTAAGCGGAAGCGCAGTGGAGTAAAGTGTGGCAACATTACCCCAGTGAAGCTGAAGCCGACGGTCCGTCTCAAGACGAATGCCCCATGGCGTGGTGTACCATGCCGACCCTCCGGTCCCGCCTTTCTCGATAATCTGACGGGTTGATGTATTACTCGTATTCAGCCACATCGCAATGGTTATTGCGCCAGTAATATTATCAAGAGAGGGGCTGTGCGCGACCCGAATGTAACTTCCATTTGCACCGTTGTAATTCAAGACATTGCCCTGCACTGCATCGGCCACTGCCGTTACACCGCCAACGATTGTTCCGTCGTTTCCATTGCCTGAGGAATCCACGGCGGTTCCATCATCAAAGGTGTAACGGGCGACCAGATCTGCCCTTGCAGGCGCTGTTTCCAGAAGCAGCACCAAACCTAAAAATGCCATCCTCATTAATCTTTTCATCTCTGCACCCTTTCACAATAATAGATTGATATCTTTTTATACTGACCCTACTTGAAATTTCCCGGTTCGGCGCGGCTAAAAAGCTTTCAGCCGCCAGCTTCCAGCAACAGCATTATCACCGCGGCTGCTTAGGGTAACGCTACCCCGTGAGTACGCGCGGTATAGAACGGCCTGTGGCCGTCGCGAAATAATCATATCCATTGGGTATATCACTCAACCCGATTTCGGATTCAATCCAGACGCTTTTTACGAGTCTGTCAGGCTCGTTTTTTCATCCACATGCTCCATGTGTCGGGTTAATATTTATTATTGGCCGGTAACAGCACAATTCAACTGAGGTTCCGCAAAGAAAGCCCATCCCAAATGAAGGCTTTTATCCCGCCCTTCTGTTGTCATTAATGTCAAAAATCGGTCATTCTCAGTTAACTCCAGTTCCACCTCACGCAAATCAGATAAGTAATTGATATCGACGGCACGAAATCGTTCAACACCATCCACTAAAACAAAAAAATTAGAATAATCGTCGATTTTTACAGATTGCTCCGGTCCCTGCACAACACCACACTTTGCCGAAAAACGGGTAATACGCCCTTCGGAAGGCAATGATTTGCGAATCTGATCCAGATCAAATGTAATCCCGAGGTTGGAATGCAGTGTGATAGCCGGACGTTCTGCAGTCCCGTATATTTTTCCTTTGAACTGCAAGGGGTAATCTACATAACCCTTATCTCCTATTTTCAGCGGCAGAATCGAACCATTAAACACACCATAATAACTTTCTCCCATGGTCGGTTGGCATTCATAGAGATGTCCCTGAGAAGTAACCTGAATCGGACCCTTACTGCCATCCGGAATAAATATACCATCGATATAATCCATCTCCTGCACTGCGACATAAGGTGTTTTTCGCTGAAGACGTTCACGGGGTACGGAATCGATAAGCATTCCGCTTCGCAGGTCAATACACATATTCTGACGGCCGGTCCCAAGACCGTTCCCCCCGCCGACAATATCTGATAAATCCAGCGGCTGCCCCCGCCAGATAAAATTCGTCTTGGAGTTGATCCCCTGAACAAATGTTCCGCCTTTAAAAGTGATTTCCTGAATACTCTCCGATTGCTGTTTCACCCGGCGAGCCTGATTTTCATAGACGATCTGAGATTGACGAGTATCGGCCTTCGTCCCGGCCACCAGAGAGACCTTGCCGTCCAGAACGTGAATGTCAGTATTTCCGGAATTGTCCGCATAGACTCCAAAGCCAGTACCTAAGTCGATAATTTTGGCATTGGGGGCACTGACAATAAATCCCAGTGTACGGCTGGGGACATAAGCATATAACCGGCCGGAATAGATCGCAATCTCGTCATAGGTAATGGGTTCAAAGGCACAGGGACCTTCGACTAAAATCTCTGCGCCACTGTCATATTTGATTTTTACAATACCGCTGGTAAGCCGATAAATACCTTGCCTGGTAAATAACTGGTCACCGGTTTTGGCAACAATACCCGACATATCCCATTTTGGATTAACCATATCATCCAGAACTGCCACAGGCTCCGATATTATTTTGGGATTCAGATGAACATAAACCAGCATAATAATGAGTGCGGCCAAAGAAGCAAATGTGGTAAACCATGCCAGGGTGTTAAATTTCCCGTGAGATCTTTCAATATGAGTCTTGTCGGGAATCAGAGTGCCCAGCTCACATTTATCCCGAATAGCTTCCATCGCCACCGTCGGGGCAGTTTTTTCCTCTTTCAGCAGTGCATCCCAGAAATCGGCTGCACAGGCACCTTTTGAATCCATAAAACCACTGACTACCTTTTGAGTATCCTGACTATTCAAGGTTTCATAAATGCTTCGGTGAATGCAGGATTCGATCACATACTGTTCAATATGTAACGGATCCGCTTTGAGCCATTCCAGAAGCTTTTGCCGATCTTCTTCGCTCAAAACACCATCGAAATAACGGGTCAATAATAATTCCTTATCCATGTCGTCCAGTCTCATTTATCTGTAAGGTGCGATCTACACATTCACGCAAAGATGTCCGAATGCGATGAAGCAGAATAAATACGGCATTTTGAGAGATACCAATATTCTGCCCGATTCGTCGGGCATCCATACCGCGAAGATACCGTAATTGCAGGATTTCTTTCCAGCGCCCCTGAATTTTATTCAGGCATTGATCTAATGCTTTTTTAATGTCATGCAAATCTGCGGCTTTTTCCTGATAGACCTGTGCGATTTTCTGTACCAGTTCATCGTCAAAGATATGTTTATCCCGCCCTATTTTTCGGTAATAATGAAGAATTTCATTTCGAGCGATCCCGATTGCCCATGCGGTAAAGGGAATTTGCTTATTGTATTTATCAAAGGAGCGAACAATCGCCATGGCTACATTTTGTAATACATCATTGGCATCTTCAAAATTGGGGATTGCAGAGGAAATAAAGGCGGCCACAATGGACTGTGATTGTGTCCAATAAAGAGTGATTTCTTCTGTTTTTTTGTCCTGATCCATCTGGCAACCTTTATTTTACTGCAGTAACAGCATCCATCGCCTCCGTTACTAGTATTTTCCCACAAACGGAACAAACTTTTGATAAAAATCTTTAAATTTGAAAGTTATGCAAGAATTTATTAATCACGATACTGTAATATACGATATGCTATGTACATATATAGAGATTCGTCGCGCATTACACCTGTTATTTATTCGACATTTTTCATCCAGTATCTTATTTCACCTGTATTAATTCCGCACCATGTGAAGCGACGGTCATCTGGAATTGCCCTTCAAATTGCCCAAGGTTTCTTTGACGCCACAGATCTCGAACCGTTCTTTTTCCTGAAAGATTCAAATCGGACCATTTCGCTGTCACTGCGGCATCTTTGTTTCCCAGATTAAACAACCCGACGGCCGTGGAACCATCTTCCAGTGGTTTGGCATAAATCCGAAGATTATCCTGTTGACTCACCTTCAAGGCTTGTCTGCCTAGGGAATCCTGGTTGACAGCCAAGACTTCGTCATTGGTCAGCAGATTTAAAGTAAACGCATCCAATTTTTCCAGATCACACCCCAGCAGGAGTGGAGAATTTACCAGACACCACAGGGTGATATGAGTGTACTGCTCATCCGGGGTCAGCTTTGTGGGATGAGGTTCTCCCCACCCCACGTACCCCACAACCAGCATATCCGGATCATTCCAGTGTCCTGGGCCGGAATACGGCGCCCATTTATCAACTCCAAATCCTTTGGGATTCATGGACTCCCATGTATCCCTGATGTCACCGGAGGTACGCCAGCAATTGGCAAGTTTGCACAAATCAGAGATATTCTGAAAAGGTGTGCTATTGGACAGGCTCAGGATGATATCACGGCCGCTGGATCGCAGAGCCTCATACATTTCCCGGGTTTCCGGCAATTCAATCGGATTCCAGTCGTATTTAAGATAATCAATACCCCATGCCGCCCATTGTTTGGCATCGTTGGTGACGAATGAATATTTGCCAATGGCCCAGGGGAGTATTTTTTTATTGACATTGCCTTTTTTGGGTATCGTGGGCTTTTCCCATTTTCCCTCCGGATTTTCCGATGTACTACCAATATAAACCGCATACGATGTAGTCCAGGGTGTTGAGTAAATCCCGACTTTCAGCCCAATTGCATGAATCTCATCACATAATGCCTTCATATCCGGAAATTTTTCATTGCCCTGAATTCCATTAAATTCGCCGCCGCGTTTACCCTGCCAGGCATCATCGATATTGATGTAACTCCAGCCATGATTAATCAATCCGGATGAAACCATGCCGCGGGCGCTGCGGAGTACTTTGTCTGCGGTCACCCTGCTGCCCCAGCAATTCCAGCTATTCCACCCTAACGGTGGTGTTAGAGTAATTGTTTCTCCAACCACAATTGTAAATTTCTTTTCACTGGCGCCTTTAGCGTTGCTTGCACGAAGGGTTACAGAATATCGACCGGGCTCTTTCACAGAACCACTAAGCTGGCCGGTCTCGGAATCCACCTGAAGCCCAGCCGGTAAATGATCCACTGAAAAAGTCATCGGCCTGTCACCCGTAGCGGGAATGCGATAGACTAACGGGTGTTCCGGCCGGACACCGAATATGGACGGCCCATTGATTCGAGGTACAGCCGGCGGCAGAGGCGTTCGAATCGCTGCAGAGGATAACTCTGAACTGCGTTCCGGCGCCTGCTGCGCAAATCCTCTATGCCAGGGTATAAAAACACACAAAACCGATAATACCCACATCGTCTTGAACATCTTGACTTGACCTGAAATTTTCCATTGCATCATTTTGGTTTCCTTCCCATAAGACTAGGGATTTATCATCCCATAACCAAAGGTTCTTCCGTATTTTCTTCCAAAGGCTCGGATTTGTCCAGTTCTACAACAATAACACTATCATATTGGCTGGGTGCTGTCTGAGGAATATGAATAAACAGACTTCGTTCATGAGCATCGAATTTCAGCGAGGTCTTAGTCGGATTCGCCAGCAGATAGATTTTTTTTACCCTCTTCCCTTTCATGCCCTCCATGAAAATAATTTGGTTTTCAGGCCAACTAAAGACATGAAGGTACAATTTTCCGGGTTTTTGGGTCATACAGCCTTCCACCTTAAGACGGATATTCGCCTGGGATGGCCCTGATTCAGAACCATAAATAGACTCTCCATTAATCTTTAACCATTGTCCGACTTCCTTGAGGATGTTCGCAGATTCATCCGGAAGAATCCCCTCAGCCGTCGGCCCCACATTCAGGAGATAATTCCCCCCTTTGCTGGCAACGTCAACCAGATTTTGAACAATGGTCCTGGCGTCTTTCCAGTCACGGTCATTTTTGTTATACCCCCAGTGTTTATTCAAGGTCATGCAGACCTCAAAGGCCGTGTTGAGTGTTCCTTCCGGAATCTGCTGTTCCGGCGTGCCGTAATCAGCCCCAAACCCCAACCGATTATTGATCAGGCAGGACGGCTGCAATCGATGAATCATATCGACCAGATTCTGGCCATCAAGCAGCTTCTTGCGATCATAGTTCCTGAAAGAACCGCCACCGTCAAACCACAAAATTCCAACCTCGCCGTAGTTTGTCAGAAGTTCTTCAACCTGGTCCTTCATATATTTCGCATAAACATCTAAATTGGCATGTGGATTCGAAACACCATGATACCCGGTGGGATATTCCTTGCGTATTTGAGAATATTTCTGCGGAAATTCGGGGTGGTGCCAATCCACAACCGAATAATAAACGCAAAACTGAATATCTTGTTTTACACATTCGATTGCAAGCTCTCGCAAGGGATCCCGCTTAAACGGAGTGGCATCCACAATGTCATAGTCGGTATACTTTGAATCATACATGCAAAAACCATCATGATGTTTAGCTGTAACAACAAGATAGTTCATTCCGGCGGCTTTGGCCAGACTAACCCAGGCTTTAGCATCAAACGCCACTGGATTAAATCTCGCCGCAAAAGCTTCATACTCTTTAACTGGAATGTCGGCTTGCAGCATAATCCACTCGGCATAATTGGTTTTGCCTTTCCATTCGCCTGCCGGTAATGAATATAATCCCCAGTGGATAAACATGCCGAATTTCTGCTGATTAAACTGTTCCATACGAGCTGCTTTTGCTGCCTGATGTTGCTCAGCCTGAGCGACCTTGCATCCAATTAAACTACCCGCAAGAACCAAGCTTACGATCGTGACAATCCTTTGCATGGTTGAATTCTATCCTTTCACTATTTTTGTCGCCTATAACACATTTACCTTCTAACAGCATCTCTGTGATGCCTTTAATTTCCCTGTAGATGCTCCATCTTTCGGTAAATATTATTTTTATTAAAAAAGTCTTTTTCTGATGCAAAAACAAGCCTGAAATCAGGTTTATTCTTTATTCTTATTTTATTTAACGCGACAATATCTGTATATTGTCCATTAAATCTTAAAATAATCTATTGCTTTTTGGTGTAATCTTAATACTTCTTATCAGGCAGTCATTGCAATTGTATAGTTTACCTGATTCCAAAACTGGCAATTTACACTTTTGACACTCAGGAATCATAAATTTTAAGGTCAGAAAGGCTGGATATGATTAAAACTAATATTTTTCTTAATATATCGATCCTTTTTGCCTCCTTATTCAGTTCAGCCGCTTCAGGGCAGGATTTTAGAACGCACTTCCGCCTTACTCATCACTGGGAATTTTTCAAAGGAGACCTTGGCGGTGTCTGGGAGGCATTACGTAGTGACTCACTCAGCGGTAATTTACCGGAGTGGAAAACCATCGATATTCCGCATTGTTTTAATGCTTATGATTCAGTTGATCCGGACATGCCATACTATCAAGGCCCGGCATGGTATCGCACTCAACTGACTATCGATAATCCACATCCAAATGGGCGAACTCTGCTGCATTTCGAAGGCGCAGGTCAGAAAACAGAAGTCTATATCAATACGGAAAAAGTCGGCTCTCATAGTGGAGGATATGATGAATTTACCATTGATATTACCGATGCCGTCAATCGTTATAAGAGGCTCCCGGATTTTATATCAGGCTCCAAAGATCGGATTTCCAAAAAAGGAACCATCCCTCTGGTCATTCGATGCGATAATTCCCGAGACCTCGAAATGATTCCATCTGACCTTAGTGATTTTAATCTGTATGGGGGCCTCTATCGGTATGTTAACCTGGTTTATGTGCCTGCAATTTCGCTGGACCGAATTTATCTTCAAACTGAACGACAAAACGATGGAACATGGCGGAT
>JAFGQP010000023.1 GCA_016935635.1 Sedimentisphaerales bacterium | reverse complement strand
CCCAAGCCTCCGTGCTTGGGTTATTCCTAAATTGTAGCCCAAGCCTCCGTGCTTGGGTTATTCATCAATGCCTCACGGCCATACAATACACCCGAACACGCTCTTCCCTCCGAAAGGGTTTAATAATTCGTCAGCGGCACAAAGCCTTTGGCTTCAATGATTTCCTGACCTTCTTCCGACAGATAGAAGATACAGAACGCATGAATCAGCGAACCCAGCTTCGGATAGCCATTGGTGAACAGAAACAGCGGCCGGCTCACCGGGAATGTTCCCTGGGCAATTGTCCGCTTGGTCGGCGACACGCCATTGATTTTGATCGCCTTGACATTTCTGTCCAGAAAGCCCAGCCCGACATACCCAATCGCCCCGGCCGTCGTCTTGACACGGGCATGAGCCTGCGGATTGGCATTGACATACTCGACACTCGCTGCCATGTCTTTCTTCTTCATCACCTGCTCATGAAAGACTTCGTATGTCCCGCTGGATGTATCCCGGCTGATCGCCACAATCGCCATATCCGGCCCGCCCAGTTGCTTCCAGTTGGTAATCTTGCCCATATAAATATCGGCAATCTGCGCCGTCGTCAGCTCGTTAATCGGATTCGACGGATGCAGCACCACGCAAACGCCGTCCATCGCCACCGTATGTGCCACCGGATATACGCCGTTCTCCACGGCCTTCTTGAACTCTTCGGGCTTCAAAAACCGGCTGGACATCGCAATGTCGCACCGCCCGTCAAGCAGCGCCGCCACACCATCGCCGGAACCGGTCTTTTTGACCGTAATCGAACACCCCTGCGATTTCATAAATGCCTCGGCAAACGCATCGCTGATCGGCCCCACCGTCGTAGAGCCGTCCAATTGAAGCGTCTGCTTTTCTTCGGCCGCCCCGACCACTGACACCAGCCCGCACACCGACATCACACACAGTCCCGCCATCACCAGCTTGTTTCGTAACGTTCTCATACATGTTCCTTTCTTGATTAATCTTACTGTCTTTTACTAACGAAATGTTAGCATTGTGTTAGCATTACATTAATGATTCATTAAAACTTCACCATCATATCCACCTGAAGGCGATTGTATTCATCTTCAACCTTGCCCGCTGAATTGGCCTTTTCGTTCATAAAGTAGCTCACCCCGGCCTGCAGATTCTTGGCCATCTGGTAAGTCACCCCAAAACGATGCCCCTTGCCGTGGGTGCCGCCGCCGACAAAGTCCGAATCGTTAAACGTCCCAATCGTACAATCCCGCTCCAGATCACGGTAATCATAGCTGAATTCCCAGCTTCCCGGCTCTTTGCACTTGCCCAGCGACATCCCAACCAGCCAGCCAGTATCTTCCGACACGCCCGAGGCCGTGTTCATCGCATAGTCGCCATACACACTGGCCGGCAGCTCGCCAATCCTGGTCCCATATTCGCCAAAGGCCTCAAAAATGTCGTAGTCATAGACATATCTGGCCCCGGTATTGCTGTTGCCTTTAAACCCATTGCCCAGCGACGTTTCTCCCACGATATTGCCGAAATCATAATACCCGATACCGCCGGTCAGCTTATTGGTCTCATCCAGCTTGGCCGTCAAGCCGCCCTGTGCACCGAACATGCTCAGCTCATCAGTATCGCTGTCGTCCAGCCGGACATAAAACGCCCCCGCATTGGCAAACGCCGTCAGGCTCTCCGTCAGCTTCAGGTTATACATCGCCGCAACACCTTCCATATTCAGGTCCCCATCCCACAAAAGCTGATTCTTGCCCGCCTGCATGAACGGCGTCCCAAACTTACCCAGCTGGATCGCCAGCCCGTCAATGGACTTCGGCTGCCAGGTCAAATACGCCCGATCCAGCCAGATGCCCTTATAAGTCCAGCTGTCCCCCAGATTCTGGTTCGTCGAGGTCGGGTCCGTATTCTTGCCCGTGGCAATCCGCATATCGAAGTCCATCTCATCGTTAATCTGTGCCGTCATGCCCAGCCGTACACGTATCCGGTTGCGGTTGACCCCATCATCGCCCGAGCCGTTGCTCTCCTGCGAGATGTTCTCGTAGCGGTACCGGAAATCGCCGTAGAACTTGATCTTCTCGACCCACTTGAGCGTCTCGGGAAGGGTCATCTCCGTTTTCATCGTGGCCATCTTTTCGCCCTGAGCCGCCTGGGCCTGTTCCAGCTCGACCAGCTTGGCCTGCATCTGCGTAATCGCCTTGTACTGATCCTGCAATTGCTGACGAAGCTCAGCGACCTCATCAGCGCGCACCGCTCCCGCCCCCGCGCACAAACATAACAATACCGCCATCCTTGCTTTGTTGCCTGCAAACATAGATACCTCCAAAAAAATAGGTTGTCTAAAATCGCATAAACCACTTATGCGAACGCTTCTGTCGCAGCCAACAGTAAGAGCGGCAGATTAAGATTGTGTGTGCAAACCGTTAGATTTCGATTAGCACAGGCAACTCTGCATCACCGCATAACGTTCCATGAATAATTCTCGTATTTTTGGATGCCGATACTCTTGTATGAAAGTGCCCTGGAAATCCCGCCCCCGAGATTTTTTTTGAAATTTTTCTTGCAAGTCCAATAATCTGTGATATATTATAATAGTAAATGAGAGTTTATGATTCTTAGCGAGACCTAAATCATGACAGATCAACCGAACAATCCAGTCCAGGACCCCTCCAAAAAGTGGTACAGCATCAAAGAAGCCGCCGAGTACCTCGGCATCAGCCAGCCCACCATCTTCCGCTGGATGAAAGAAGGGGTATTGTCGTTTTACAAAGTCGGAAATTCAACCCGCTTCTCCCAGGAGGGTCTGGATGCCGTCATCGAAAAAACAACCGGTATCAAAGAAGCCGAAAAAGTCACAGGCACCTGCATCGCCTGCGGGCATACTGGACTGGTGGAAGGCCGGATGCAAAGCACTGGTAAATTCTATTTCAAACCTTCTTCCTCCAGTTTCTGGTCGCTCCACGAGGCCCTTGTTCCGACACGGGCCCGGGTCTGCCCTGCCTGCGGCTATATTCAGCTTTATGCCGATACCGATAAGCTCAAAAAGCTCAAACCCAAAGAAATAGAACAGGCCAATGAAGCAGATGTTGAACCGGAGATAGACGACATCGAGCAGTGAGGAGATTTTCCGGCTGACATGGATGATTAGGAAAGGAGCACCATGATGCGTACGAAGGATCAGCGAGACAACGGATTTACACTTCTGGAGTTGATTTGCGTCATCTTGATTATTGTATTGATGGCCGCGATTGTCATGCCCTCCCTGAACAGAGTCAGGAAAATATCCACACGTATTGTATGCAGCACCAATCTGAAATCTTTTGGAATGCTCGGCCAGATGTATCTGGACGAGTTCGACCAGACGTTTCCAACCGATCCCGGCCAGTGGCTTTATGCCTCAGCCGCCGACAGCATTGAGCACCCCCTCGGCTGCCGCTGGCATGACAGCACCATGGCCCCCTTTGGCGAGCTCGTCAGCGCAAACAAAGCATATCATGGGACCATGTGGGATTATTTCGCCGAGACGAAATTTTCCTGCTGCCCCATCTTGAGCGAAGTTGCACGCAAACGCGGCTGCGACAATCCATCGCATTCTCGAGAGATCGAAATTATCCCGCAATACAATTACACCCTCAACGGCTATCTCGGTTCCAGTCAACCCGGCGGAGCACGTACCGCATCCGACGTCAGAAGTCCCGGCAGGGTATTCTTTTTTGCCGAGGAAAATTCGTGGTCCGTCCGGCCGGACCATCCGCAGTTTCCGGCATCGTGGCTGACCGCCCCGCTGAGCACCAGGGCCCTGGACGATACGGTCCTGATGATTACCCCGACACCGCAGGCCGACAACTGCTTTGCCACATTCCACGGCGGCTCATCGAAAGACCTCAGCGACGGCGGCGGCAACTTAGTCTTTATCGATGGCCACGTGGATATGCTCTGGGCTCATCAGCAGCTTCGACAGGTCATGCACAAGGGCAGTTCCATCCGAACATCCTCAGCTAAAACGGATACGGACCCGGCCGGCAATCTTGCCTGGGCGTGGGCGGCCCAAACGCCCCCTGCCGACGGCTGGGAAAACCAATAAATATGTTACGGACACATTTTACAGGAAATGGAGGCAGCTATGGACGAAACAAAGAACAATTCACAAACCGAAGAAACCATCCAGTTTCAATATGAACCGAAGACGCCCGATGCCAAATCCGTCTTCAACTCGCCGCTCAACTCCGACACAGTACGCTGCTTTTTTCGCTTCGCGGGGGGCAGCCCGTTGTACTGCCTTAGTGCCGTATTTGTTGCCTATGGAATCGTCACCCTGCTGGCGCCTGTTCTTGAGGCGAGTGATAGTCTGCGACAGGCACTGCCCTGCCTGCTCACGCTGCACGGCTACGAACTGTCGCTGCTGGCGGTCCTGGTCTTCATCGTATCCAGGAAGGTTGTTGACGACGCGATTTCCATTGTGATTCTGGCGGCATTGTTTCTGATCGGCACCAGCGTCGCCACCGGCTCAGCCATCAATAAGGATATTCATACGGGCTATGTCATTGCCATCGTCAGCATCATCATAGCGGCGGTTAAAATCCTGACGATGCGGCGATTTGCGGGGTTGTCGTTTCGCGTCTGGGCGATTTGCGGAATCCTCGGGATGGTTGCCTGCAATTATCTTGGCCCGATTTTTCTGGCGCAATCCATCACGCTGTATCCTGAACAGGAAGACCCCCGCAAAGTCATCTGGCTGGCCGTGTATCTGGGGATTCTGCTCAGTGCGGGCCTGGT
>JAFGQP010000207.1 GCA_016935635.1 Sedimentisphaerales bacterium | reverse complement strand
TCACTTTATTTATTGTTTACTACATTTAATTTAAGTATATATATTTTATTAGTGATATTTATCACATTATTTTCATTGACTTCTTTCAAGAAATGATATATATTTATCGATATAAGAGTATCGATAACATAATCTCTTGAATGGAGAGTTAAATTGAAAGAACTAACCAGTGTATCTGTTCCAACGGTGCGACGATTGCCGCTATATATGGCAATCCTCAAAGAGATAGAACCCACAACTCAGTATGTCAGCAGCACCCTAATTTCGGACCGGCTTAATCTTGAACAAATTCAGGTACGTAAAGATTTGGCCGGAATTGGAGTAACAGGCCAGCCCGCAGTCGGATTTAATGTCCGAGAGCTGATCGAGGCCATTGAACAGCTGCTGGGGTGGGACAATATGCGAGATGCCATTCTTGTTGGTACCGGTAATCTGGGACAGGCCCTGCTGGGGTATGACGGTTTTGCCCGTTACGGCCTGAATATCATCGCTGCGTTTGATTCTAATCCGGAAATCATCGGAATGAAAATCCACGGTAAACCCGTATTTGATATCGAAGTGCTTTCTTCCCTGACAGAGCGGATGCATATCCAAATCGGCATCCTTGCGGTTCCGAGTAAAGTCGCCCAGCAGGTAGCGGATGCACTGATTGAGGCTGGTATTCATGCGATATGGAATTTTACGCCGGTCAAGCTCAATGTTAACAATAACATTATCGTGGAACAGGTGGATTTGGCGGCAAGCCTGGCGGTCTTATCAAGCAAACTAAAGGCAGTTAACAAATAGCATACAGGTAAATCTCGGTAACGTTTAGATTCTTAATACCAATGACAGCTGACGATAGTCAGCGTCTATAGATAGAAAGGGATAATCATGTGTTCATCGTGTTGTAATGCTCAGCAGGAGCAGGTTCGGCGGTTTGAAAAAGTATGCCGAATTCTCGACAAACATCAGCATAATCCATCGCGACTGATTCCGATTCTGCAGGAAGTTCAGAAAGAATACCGGTATTTACCCGAAGAAGTGATGGCCTTTATCGCAACCTCGCTGGGTATATCCCCTGCCAAGGTGTATGGGGTTGCCAGTTTTTATGCCAATTTCGCCCTCAAGCCCAAAGGCAAGTACGTCATTCATATTTGTGAAGGCACGGCCTGCCACGTCAAAGGCTCAGGAAAAATAAAAGACGCCCTGTTCAAGAAGCTGAATGTCACGACAGAAAACAACACCACGCCCGACATGCTGTTTACAGTTCAGCCGGTGTCATGTCTGGGTGCCTGCGGGCTGGCCCCGGTGATGACGGTTAATGAAGAAGTGCACGGGCAGGTCACGCCGGAAGCGGCGATGGCTATTGTCGATGAAATTATCAAAAAGGAGCGGAACTAATGCTTACTGATATGCAAAGTCTGGAACAGATTAAACAGGGTTATGACAAAACGGTAAAGCCCATCCAGTATCGTATTATCATCTGTGCGGGTACCGGGTGTGTTGCCAATGGATCATTAAAGGTCTTTGAGGCCCTGAAAAAAGAAGTCGAAGCCAACGGACTGACTGCAGTAGTAACGCTGGAAGATTGCAGTGAAGGCCAGGTTCACCTGAGCAAAAGCGGCTGTCAGGGCTTTTGCCAGATGGGACCGCTGGTCACAATAGAACCGGAAGGAATCCTCTATGTCAAAGTCAAGGCTGAGGATGCAGCGGAAATTATCAAAACCACGCTGATTGATAAAAGCAAGGTCGAACGTCTGCTGTATGTGGATCCGGCACACGGCCAGATCTGTCACACACAGAAAGAGATTCCTTTCTATGCTCAGCAAAAACGCATTGAGTTGGGAGATTGCGGGTACATTGATCCGGAGGATATCCGGGAATATATCGCACGCAGCGGCTATCAGGCGGCTCGCCGGGCATACGCCAAAATGACCGCTCAGCAGGTATGCGAAGAAATTACAGCGTCGGGTTTGCGGGGACGCGGCGGCGGCGGTTTTCCCACAGGGAAAAAATGGGCACTGACCCTGCAGCAGAAATCCGACAAGAAATATGTTATTTGCAATGGTGACGAAGGGGATCCGGGTGCTTTTATGGATCGCAGTCTCATGGAAGGCAATCCGCATCGCGTGCTGGAAGGCATTATGATTGCCGGCCGGGCAATTGAAGCGGATTTTGCATACGTGTATGTACGGGCGGAATATCCGCTGGCGGTAGAGCGTGTACGCAAAGCGGTGGAAGATGCCCGTGCTCTGGGAATTCTGGGAACGGATATCTTCGGCAGCGGCATGGCCTTTGACTGTGAGGTCATGGAAGGCGCCGGCGCGTTTGTCTGCGGCGAAGAGACCGCCCTGATGGCCTCGATCGAAGGTCAGCGCGGGATGCCGCGACCCAAGCCCCCCTTCCCGGCACAATCGGGATTATGGGGCAAGCCCACGGTCATTAACAACGTAGAAACCCTGGCCTGTGTCCCGTTGATCATCACCAACGGGCCAGGCTGGTATCGCGAAAGCGGCACGCAGGGCTCGCCGGGAACCAAGACTTTTGCCCTGACCGGCCATGTGGCCAACACGGGACTGATTGAGGTTCCGTTTGGTTCGACGCTGCGGAAAATCGTGTTTGATATCGGCGGCGGCGTAACCGACGCAACCGGCGAAATCGATCCGGACGCCTTCAAGGCCGTGCAGATTGGCGGACCGTCCGGAGGGTGTCTGACCAAAGAACATCTGGATTATCCGCTGGATTTTGACACGGTGAAAAAGATAGGTGCGATGGTTGGTTCCGGCGGTCTGGTTGTGATGAACAACAAGACCTGCATGGTGCAGATTGCCCACTTTTTCATGCGGTTTACGCAAAATGAATCCTGCGGCAAATGTGTCCCCTGTCGGGAAGGCACCAAACAGATGCTGCTGCTGCTGGAACAGATTATGGAAGGCAAGGCCACCGCAAAAACACTGGACACCCTCCAGACACTGGCTGAAGCCGTACAGAAAGGCTCGCTGTGCGGGCTGGGCAAGACTGCCCCCAACCCGGTACTGAGCACACTGCGTTATTTCCGACACGAATACGAAGCGCATATTTTTCAGAAGCGCTGCCCTGCCGGTGCATGCAAGGCGCTTGCGATGCCGGAAATTGTCGCCGAATTGTGCAAAGGCTGCGGCTTATGTGCCAGGAAGTGTCCCGTCGGGGCGATCACAGGCGAACGGAAACAACCTCATAAAATCGACGCGGATAAATGCATACGCTGCGGCGCCTGTGCCCAGGTCTGCAAGTTTAACGCGGTTACTGGAGTTTAATCATGAATACTACTGGAACGAATGAACATATCCTGCTGAATGGTCAGCCGGTCGTCATCAACGGGCAAAAGAATCTGCTTGAGCTGATTCGCTCAGCAGGGATTGAACTGCCGACGTTTTGCTATCATTCAAAATTAAGTGTCTATGGTGCCTGCCGGCTGTGCATTGTGGAAATTGACGGCATGGGCATAGTGACATCGTGCAGCACCGTACCGACTCCCGGCATGGTCGTTCGGACGCACACCGACCAGCTTCGCAAGATGCGGCGGGTATTTCTGGAATTGCTGCTGGCCAACCATCACCAGAGCTGTACCACCTGCGGCAAGTCGGACGCCTGCAAGCTGCAGGAACTGGCCCGCCAGATGGGCGTGACAGACGTACGTTTTCCGTCAATTTCCAGAGATATGCAAACTGATACATCCAGCACTTCCTTGGTGCGTGATCCCAATAAGTGCATTCTCTGCGGCGACTGTGTCCGTGCATGCAGCGAAATTCAGGGCATCGGCGCGATTGACTTTGTCGGTCGCGGGGCCAATACCGTCGTTGCTCCTGCATTCAACAAAGATTTAGGTGAAGTGGATTGTGTCCATTGCGGTCTTTGTGCCAGTGTCTGCCCCACCGGGGCAATAATGCCCAAAAGCGAAATCGAGGAGGTCTGGAAGGCAGTCAATGACCCACGCATTAAAGTGGTTGCTCAGATTGCACCGGCAGTACGTGTTGCACTGGGCGAAATGTTCGGTCTTGAACCCGGCGTGGCGACTACCGGGCGTATTGTCGCGGCACTGAAAAAAATCGGGTTCGACAAAGTATTCGATACAAGTTTTGCCGCCGATCTGACGGTGGTGGAAGAAGCAACAGAATTTATCGAACGCAAGACCCTCGGCAAAAAACTGCCGCTGTTTACTTCCTGCTGTCCGGGATGGGTCAAATATGCGGAACAATATTATCCTGAACTCCTGCCAAATCTGTCGAGCTGCCGCAGCCCGCAGCAGATGTTCGGCTCCCTTGCCAAGACCACCCTGCCGGACCAGCTGCAGGTAAATCCGGAACAACTCTATGTTGTCTCGATTATGCCCTGTACAGCCAAGAAATTTGAGGCCAAACGTCCTGAATTCCGCGGCCCGGCCGGACCGGATGTGGATGCGGTTCTGACGACACAGGAATTGGGCAAAATGATTAAGCAGGCCGGCATCCAGTTCCATAAACTGACCCCGGAATCGCTCGACATGCCGATGGGCTTCAAGACCGGCGCCGGCGTAATTTTCGGCACCACTGGCGGTGTCAGCGAGGCGGTTCTGCGATATGCTCATGAGAAGCTGACCGGAACACGGCTGGAAAATCCTGATTTTACCGAGGTTCGCGGCAACACCGGCATTCTCAGTAAAACCCTGCGAATTGGCGATATTTATCTGAAGCTGGCAATTGTGCACAGCCTGTCCAATGCCCGCAAGATTGCCGACCTGGTTAAAGCCGGCAATTGCGATTACGATTTGATTGAAGTCATGGCCTGTCCGGGCGGCTGTGTTGCCGGGGCCGGCCAGCCGATCAGTGAAGGCGCCGAAGTCATTCGACAGCGCGCCAAGGGTCTTTATGAAGCCGACAAGACCCTGCAGCTTCACAAATCGCAGGATAATCCCTATATCCAGCAATGCTACCAGACAACACTGGAAAAGCCCGGAAGCCATAAGGCGCATGACATACTGCACACCAAATATAATAGCCGTAAACGGCTGTGCGGCAGTGCCATCAACCTGTCGGAAGGCAGCGGTGACGGCAAACTGAATGTATCCGTCTGTGTGGGAACCGGCTGCTATCTCCGCGGGTCACAAACTCTGCTGACGCAGCTTCTGGATAACGCTCATACCAAAGGCATCGATGACAAGCTGCATATTAAAGCAACGTTCTGCTTTGAAGCATGCACCAAGGGACCAACGGTCAAAGTCGGCGATACCATTCTGCACAAATGCGACCTGAAGACAGCAACCCGGGAGATTGATAATCAGTTAAAAGTCCGTGTTTAAAATAGATTAAGTTGAGGGATCCGATTCATGCAGACACCCAGCCAGGTAGTTTTTACCAACAAAGCCCGATGTCGGGACTGCTACCGGTGCATTCGCATCTGTCCGGTTCACGCCATCGGGATCCGCGATGGGCAGGCGTATGTCGACCCGCAAAAGTGCATCTGCTGCGGGACCTGTATCCGGGAATGTCCCCAAAAAGCCAAGGTCTATCGCAATGATGTTGACAGGGTACGGGATTTACTGCATGACGTCGGACCGACTGCGGTTACAGTGGCCCCATCATTTGCAGCATTTTTCCAGCCCTGGCAGCAGACACGGCTGCCCAGTGCCCTGCGAAAACTCGGATTTGCTTTTGTCGCGGAAACCTCTGTCGGAGCGTATCCTGTAGCCCAGGCAACACGGAAGTATTTTGACCAGTGTTCGCAGGGAGCGTGCATCAGCACGTCCTGTCCGGCTGTGGTGGGGTTTATCGAACGAATTCAGCCGCAGCTGGCCGCCAGCCTGGCACCCGTGGTTTCGCCAATGATTGCCCATGCCCGTATGCTTAAGAACAAACTGGGGTCAGGAGCCAAAGTCGTTTTTATCGGGCCCTGCGTCGCCAAAAAGGCCGAGGCTGACCGCTATCCGGACAAGCCGATTGATGCGGTACTGACCTTCCAGGAACTGGCAGAGTGGTTTGAGCAGGAACACCTCAAACTGGACAATCTGGAAGAAAGTCCGTTTGACCAGCAGCCTGCCGGGTGGGCAAGGCTGTTTGCCCTGGCCGGAGGTGCTTTGAAAACAGCTTCGGAAAATACCGATATGCTGGCCGAGAACACCCTTGCCATGAGCGGTGTTGAAGAAATCCGGGAATGGATCGCATCCTGCGGTGACGGGAAGGGACAGCATGTTCTGGTCGAACCATTGTTTTGCCGGCAGGGTTGTATTAATGGTCCGGCCGTACCGGAACAGACATTGTCTGTATTTCAACGGCGTAAAGCCGTGCTGGACTATGCAGCCAATTTGCCTGTGGTTGAAGCGACCGAAGTGATTCCTGCGGGAATCACCGAAAAGCCGTATCTGCTGAATCCTGGCGTTGAAGAGCCGATTAACGAAGAAGTCATCCGGATGATCCTGGAAATGAGCGGCAAAAAGGACCCTGCTGATCAGTTGAATTGCGGTGCATGCGGATATTCAACCTGCCGTCAGCAGGCCATCGCTGTCTTCCGCCAGATGGCCGAGCCGGAGATGTGCATCCCCTTCATGCGAAGGCTGGCCGAACAGAAGACCGACAAAATCATCGACACCAGCCCCAACGGCATTGTGATTCTGGATGAACATCTTGGCATCCTGAGCATGAACCCTTCGTTTCGGCGAATGTTCATGTGCTCAACGGCCTTGTGCGGCAAACATATCTCGACACTGATTGATCCGGATACCTTCGAGAAAGTCTCCAGCGGTCAGAAAGAACGGTCGCAGGCCCTGGTTGAACATAAAAAATACGGCATGGTCTGCCATCAGATCGTGTACGCCCTGCCGCAGGAAAAACAATTTGTCGGAATTTTTGTGGACATGACCCAGAGCCTGGCTGAACGCAGGCAGCTTGATGAGCTGCGCAGCCAGACACTTCAGCAGGCACAAAACCTGTTAAGCCATCAGATTGACATGGCCCGCCGGATTGCTCAGTTCCTGGGCGAAAGTTCCGCACAGGGACAGCGGCTGGTTGACAACCTGATGCAGATGGCCCAGGAAAAGAATCCTCCGCGAAAACCTCTGGCACCTGAACAATGAAACCCGGATACCTGCATATTGATATTTTGTCCCGGCAGACGCCCAAGCGACTTGATGACGTTTGCGGCGACGCCATCCTGCAATGGCGCACTGAAGAAGCGACCATGTTTCTGCTGTGCGATGGAATCGGCTCGGGATCATCCGCCAATATTGCGGCGACACTCTGCACATCCACTTTCAAGGGATTGCTTGATAACGGATTTTCCTTTCGCCAGGCGTTCCAGATTGTTGTCAAGACGCTGGAGCAGTGGAAGGACCCGCAAATGCCCTATTGTGCAGTCAGTGCGGCCCGCATCCTGAATGACGGGCAGACAACCGTCCTGGCGTACGAGGCCCCCTCTCCTGTTCTGGTCGGTCAGGGGATCGCCACCGTCCTGCCGCAAAAGCCCTTTCTCATGGAAGGGGCAATAGCCTATGAATATAGCTGTTATCTGATTGCCGGGGAAGGAATAGTGCTCTTCAGTGACGGCATCAGCCAGGCGGGACTTGGCAGAGAATACGTCGGCGGGTGGGGCAGTGAACGGGTTGCCGATTATCTGAGCCGCCTGATTGCCGAACAGACCCATCCGACAGACTTTTGTACGCGGATTCTCGACAAGGCCAGTGATTTATCCGGCGGCCAGTCGCACGATGATGCCACGGTAGTTTTTGCCCGGTGTCGGCCGGGGCGTACTGTAACGATCATGACCGGCCCCCCTTCTGAACCGGCCAGAGATGCAGCCGTGGTCCGACGGTTTCTGCAATCGGCGGGTGCCAGGGTGGTCTGCGGCGCCACAACCGCCGCCATCGTTGCACGCGAAGGCAAAAAAAATCTTGAAATGGAAGACATGCCCTCCAGCCTGGTCGCCCCGCCGCGATATTATATGGAAGATATTAACCTGGCAACAGAAGGCGCGGTCACTTTAAACCAGCTCTGCAATATACTGGATATCGCAGAGCCGAAATTTGAAGAGACCAACTCTGTAACCGAGCTTTACGACCTACTGATGGACGCGGACCGCATTGAGTTTCTGATGGGCAGTCGGAAAAACCCCGGCTCCGGCGGCATCACCTTCTGCCAGAAAGGCATTTTAACTCGTGAAAAGATTGTCCCGGTCCTGGCCGACAAACTCCGAGCCAAAGGCAAACTGGTCGTCATCCATACCATTTAAAGCCGTGCCGTCAGGATTAAAACGGCCAAGTCCAGTTGCGTATTTCGGGCATATCTTCGCCGCTTTCATAGATATAATGCTTATGCTCGATACGTTTATCCCGCATCTGCTGACGTAAATAGGCGGCCTTGACCGCCAGGCCGGGGACGCGGTCAATCACATCCATCACCAGATGATACCGGTCGAGATCATTCAAAACAACCATGTCAAATGGCGTCGTTGTGGTCCCTTCTTCCTTGTACCCCCGAACATGCAGATTGTCATGATTCGTACGGCGATAGGCCAGACGATGAATCAGCCATGGATAGCCATGATAGGCAAAGATAATCGGTTTATTGATCGTAAAGAGGGCATCAAATTGTTTATCGGAAAGACCATGCGGATGCTCCTCTTTCTGCTGGAGAGTCATCAGGTCAACGACATTGATAACCCGAATACGCAATTCCGGAAGCTGTTTTCGTAAAATTGCCGCAGCTGCCAGGATTTCAAGGGTTGGAATATCCCCGGCACAGGCCAGGACCACATCCGGCTCGCCCCCACGGTCATTACTGGCCCATTCCCAGATGCCGATGCCTGCGGTACAGTGCTTGATGGCCGCATCCATATCCAGATACTGCAAAGCCGGCTGCTTGCCCGCAACAATAACATTGACATAATTGCGGCTGCGGAGACAATGGTCCGTGACCGACAGCAGCGTATTGGCATCGGGCGGCAGATAAACTCGGACGATGTCGGCCTTTTTATTAACCACGTGGTCGATAAATCCGGGGTCCTGATGACTGAAGCCATTATGGTCCTGTCGCCAGACATGCGAAGTCAGCAGGTAATTCAGCGAAGCAATGGAACGCCGCCACGGAATCTGACTGCGCGTGACCTTAAGCCACTTGGCATGCTGGTTGAACATCGAATCCACCAGGTGGATAAAGGCTTCGTAACAGGAAAACAGGCCATGTCTTCCGGTCAGAAGATACCCCTCCAGCCAACCCTGGCAGGTGTGCTCGCTGAGAATCTCCATCACCCGTCCATCGGGGCCTAAATGCTCATCGGTGGCAAGCTGATCGGCCACCCAGGTTTTATCCGTAACATCAAAAGCCGCCCCGAGACGGTTGGAGGCGGTCTCGTCCGGCCCAAACAACCGGAAATTGCTGGGGTTATTTTTCATGATATCCCGAACAAAGCTACCCATCACCCGCGTGGCCTCTGCGGTGGCCTTGGCGGGTTTGGCAACTTTGACGGCATAAGCCTTAAAATCCGGCATCTTAAGGTCTTTGAGCAGGACTCCGCCGTTGGCGTGGGGATTGGCCCCCATCCGCCTTGCCCCTTTTGGCGCCAAAGCTGCAAATTCAGGCTTGAACTGCCCCTGGGCATCAAATAATTCTCTGGGCTTATAGCTTTTCATCCACTTTTCTAACAGGCGAATGTGAGATTTTTTCTCCGCCAGTTCCGAAAACGGCACCTGATGCGAACGCCAGGTATCTTCAACCTGCTTGCCGTCCACGATATGCGGGCCGGTCCAGCCCTTGGGGGTGCGAATAACAATCATCGGCCACAGGGGGCGTTTTATCGCTTTCTTGTTACGGGCTTCGGCCTGAATCCTGCGGATTTCAGCGATTATCTTGTCGAGTGTTTCGGCCATCATCGGATGGAGTTTTTTCGGATCGGAACCCTCGACAAAATAAGGCTTATAACCATACCCCCTGAACAGTTCCTGTAATTCCTGCTTGCTGATCCGGGCCAGCAGTGTGGGATTATTTATCTTATAGCCATTCAAATGCAGAATCGGCAGGACGGCCCCGTCGCGTGCGGGGTTGAGGAATTTATTGGAATGCCAGGAGGCTGCCAGCGGCCCGGTTTCGGCTTCCCCGTCCCCCACCACACAGGCGGCAATCAAATCCGGGTTATCAAACACCGCCCCGTATGCATGAGAAATGGCGTATCCGAGCTCGCCGCCTTCATGGATGGAGCCGGGTGTTTCCGGGGCGACGTGGCTGGGAATGCCGCCGGGAAACGAAAACTGTTTGAAGAGCTGTTTCATCCCCTGCTCATCCTGTGTCACGGCCGGGTAGAATTCTGTATAAGTGCCCTCCAGATAGGTATTAGCCACCATGGCCGGACCGCCGTGGCCGGGACCGGCGATGTAAATCATATCCAAATCATATTTTGTAATAATACGATTCAGGTGCACGTAGATAAAATTCAAACCCGGCGTCGTGCCCCAGTGCCCGAGCAGACGGGGCTTGATATGTTTGATAGACAAAGGCTTTTTCAGCAAGGGATTGTCATAAAGATAGATTTGACCCACAGATATGTAATTTGCTGCACGCCAGTATGCATCCAGTTGTTTCTGCTCTGCTGCCGTTAATGCCGTGGCCATATAGACTCCTTTCAATGCTCCCGAGGTAGAAGATGTATAATCTGTAAAACAATGGATTCATCATAGACAATGTAAACAGTCGGAACAAGTAAAATTGTCTCTCATTCATCATGGATTATCACATAATAACATAGGTATTTTACTTGAATATTATCTACAATTGTGTATAATAAATAAATCATGTCATGGCTTATAAAGGTGAGGTCTTTGTTGAAAATGCTTCACAAAGTTGTGGCCGGATTGGTGGGCAGGAGTCATTTATACTAAGGAGGTATCATGAATATAGCAATCAGAGCTTTAGGAATTTTTTTACTGGGAGCTTTTTGTTCTTTCGCACAGATTATCGTAGTCCATCCCGATGGTACCGGAGATTATCCAACCATTCAAGCAGCCATCACGGCTGCAAACACCGATGATATTATTCTTTTGAGTGCAGGCACTTATACGGGGGATGGAAATCGGGATATTCGCTTTCTGGGCAAAGCCGTTACTGTTCAATGTACAAAGCCCCAAGACCCGGCCATTGTTGCAGCCACAATCATTGACTGTCAGGGAAGTCAAATATCGCCGCATCGCGGATTTATTTTTGATTCCTCCGAAGGCTCAGACTCTATTTTGGATGGAATTACAATCATCAATGGTTATACAGGTGAAATGGGCGGCGGCGTCTATTGCGCAATGTTCTCTGCTCCCAAAATCTCACGCTGCAGAATCATCAATAATCGTGCAAATTACGGAGGCGGCATTTACTGCAACACCCAGCTTGCTGGAACCGTCGTGATTTATGAATGTATTTTAACGAATAATTTTGCCGCTACGCATGGCGGCGGAATTTATATTGACTGGAAAACATATCTGACTCTGACCCATTGTATGGTCACTGGAAATGAAGCAGCCGGCTCCGGCGGAGGGATTTATTTGGATCAGCCGTACAATACAGACTCCATGATCACAAACTCTACGATTACAGGAAATCGTGCAGCCAGCGGCGGCGGGCTTTATATTTATGGCAAAAGCCATCTTATCAAAAATAATATTCTGTGGGACAATTGTGCCGATTCCGGGCCGGACCTGTACAACTATATTTCTCCCCGTACGGGAGGCTACGGCATTACCGTCAGTTACACTTTGCTGGATTCGGCAAAAGCCTACGGAATAAAAGACATTGCATATGGACCGGGACTTATCACCTCTGACCCGGCTTTTGCCATTCCGGGGTATTGGGACGATCAAGGTACACCCGATGACGAAAGTGATGATACCTGGGTTGAGGGGGATTATCATCTTATGTCACAGGCGGGCAGATGGAATCCAGCCAGTACAACATGGATTTGCGATGATGTAACCAGCCCATGCATTGATGCCGGCAATCCGCTGGATGTTTGGGCAGAGGAACTGTGGCCGCACGGCAAACGAATTAACATTGGTGCATACGGAAATACCCCGCAGGCAAGTATGTCTTTGTCTGACGCAGGTAATATTGCCGATTTTCATGGTGATGATAAAGTTGACGGAAATGATTTCAACCTCATTGCAGCTCAGTGGCAAATCGAAGCGGCTTTGATTCAGGCAGACCTGGATAGAGACGGAATGGTCAATATCAATGATCTGTCGCTATTCTGCGAAAACTGGCTTAATCCGCTTTTTAATTCTCCGCAATTTTGAGTTTAAGTTGGCCCGCATCCGCATTTTTTCTGGGAGATCATTTTCTGGCAAAGAACGGCATTCTGGCAGCGTCCTTGTTCGAATTCATTGATATTGGACAGAGTCGTTTCAGCAATCGCGGTCAGGGCATTATGGGTGAAAAAGGCCTGATGACCGGTGATGATGACATTGGGAAACATCAGGAGACGGGCAAAGACATCGTCCTGTATAATCTGGTTGGACAAATCCTCAAAGAATAAATCGCCTTCTTCCTCATAGACATCCAGACCCAGATATCCAATCCGTTCGGTTTTGAGTCCTTCGATGACGGCTTTGGTATCGATTAAAGCTCCCCTGCTGGTATTAATCAGCATCACACAATCCTGCATCTTGGCGATGGATTCAGAATTAATCAGATGATACGTCTGCGGGGTCAGCGGACAATGCAGGGTAATAATCCGGCATGTACTGTACAATTCATCGAGTGTGATATACTTGACACCCAGCTTCAGACAATCCGGATTCGGATGAACATCATAGGCATATAAATCGCACCCGAAGCCATGCAGTATCTGGGCCACAAGGGCACCAATTTTACCCGTACCGACAATGCCCACAGGGGTCTGGTACATATCAAACCCCAGCAGGCCCTCCAGAGAAAAATTGCCCTCGCGAACCCGGGCATGGGCTTTATGGGTACGACGATTCAATGCCAGCATCAGCGCGATGGTGTGTTCAGCCACGGCATAAGGTGAATAGGCAGGAACGCGGACCACCGAAAGCCCCAGCTTCTCGGCCGCATCCAGTTCCACATTATTGAATCCGGCGCATCGCAAGGCAATCAGCCGTATACCCAGTTCTGCCAGCCGAGTCAATACCGCGGAATCGAGGACATCATTGACAAACACACACACAGCTTGACAGCCTTTGGCCAGTTCTGCCGTCTCAAGGCCCAGTCGCTGGTCCAAATATAGCATAGAGTGGCCAAAAGATTTATTGGCCATCTCAAAATATCGCTCAGTATAGGATTTATTGGAAAATAATGCTATCTTCATGGCTGCACCTCTGTTGACTATACGTTTTATAATTCTGTTTGTTTTGCTGGCTGCTTCTAGAATAGTATACTGAACCTACCTGAAATTTCCCGGTTCGTCGCGGCTAAGACCAGCAGCTTCAACCACATGCTTCTTTGGCTCGCGGAATAATCATACCCGTTGGGTATAAATAGTTTTGTGTATCTGCCAGGATAAAACAGCTTATTGTGGTTTTTCTTTGTTCTTTTTTCCGTAGGATGCACCAAGATCCGGCGGCATTAACCGATGCCATTGGATCACCGCCTTGGTCAGCCGCTCTACCCGTTCAGGGTGCTCAGATGCCACGTTCCGCTGTTCGGTGCGATCGGCTGCAAGATTGTATAGTTCAGCGTTTGAGCCGTCATACTCACAGAGCAGCTTCCAGTCTCCCTGACGTACAGCCAGATCAGGCAGGTCGTTGATTCCGGAGTTTGCATCCCGATCCGGAGGGCGACGGAAAAACACCGGCCCTTTACGTGATCGCTCCGACAGGCCCATCAGCACATCCTCCATCTGCTGACCGTCAAACTGGACATTTTCCGGCGCCTTAACCCCGGCAATAGCCAGCAGAGACGGCGCCAAGTCGATGGCCGCCACAAAAGACGTCTGGTTGACTGTCCCGGCCTTTTTTGACTCAATCCGTCCCGGTCCCCACACAATCAGCGGCGAGCGAATCCCCCCCTCGTACAGCATCGTCTTCACACCCCGCAGCGGTCCGGCAATACCCGCCCCCTGCTCCGGTCCGTTATCCGAGCAGAACACAATGATGGTATTGTTCCGAAGGGCACCGTCCTGGCGGATCGTGTCGAACAATATGCCGAGCTGTCGGTCCATCGTGTCCAGGACGCTGTTGTAGAGCGTCCGCTTTTTGCCATCCCCACGCGCCTGCTCAGGTGGAAAGAAGGGAGAATGAACATCATCAGGCCAGAGATTGATGTAGAATGGCTTTTTGGCAGCGCGGGCTTTGTTGATGAATTTAATCGCAGCCGCAACAAATGATGCGGTTACTTTGGAGCGGTCCTGCCAGGTAATGGGGCCGTGCCCCAGGGTGTCGGATCCAAGGGCATATTTTCGGGGACCTTTACCGTCATAGGCGTCGCACAGCGGCAGAACACGGGGACCAAGACCCTCGAAGTTGGTCAGCGACTCATCAAAACCATATTGGCTGATGAGCGGGGCCTCGCCGATGTCGCGCTGGCCGCCCATGTGCCACTTGCCGAAATGACCAGTTGCATAACCAGCCTCCTTCAGGAAACGCGCCAGCATCGGTGCGGCCGGATCGAGCCAATGGGCTATGCCGCGTTTCTCATTTTCTGCGCGGTTGCTCAGGTAAGAGCCGATGCGCCAGCGCTGCGGGTATTGCCCGGTGGAGATCGCCACGCGCGAAGGCGAGCAGATCGGGGAATTCACATAAAACTGTTCGAAACGAATCCCCTCGCTCGCAAGGCGGTCGATATTTTCAGTCGTGACGTCAGGCCCGCCAAAACAGGACAGATCCCCCCATCCCATGTCATCAATGAACACAACGATGATATTCGGCTGGGCTGTCTTCGACTCATCAGCCCGCGAAATGCTTGCACCACCGCCAAATGCCGCAACAGCAGTACCTATCAGTTTCATAAAATCTCTTCTGGAATACATGAGATCGAATTTCCTTTCTATTATTTCAGAAACAGCGGAATCACGCTGCACCCCTGATCACATAGTCATGAATCGGGACCTCTGACAGCCGCCTGAATACGACTTTGTTCCAAAATCAAAAACAATTAACTATATAATCTGTACATATTATGCATATTCGAC
>JAFGQP010000206.1 GCA_016935635.1 Sedimentisphaerales bacterium | reverse complement strand
CACCTCCCACCCAACCCCGAATGGGGTTGAACTTTTCCTATGAAGCAATGCCCGATCATCCCTGAGTCTTCATTCGAACCTCCGAGACAATGAACTTGTTATCAAACTTACTTTTCCGCAAAGTGCTCTTCGATAAGATCGCACAGGATGTGGTAAGCCAGTTGATGGATTTCCTGCACGGTGGACGTCGGGCCGTTCAGGGCCACGCACACATCGGACATCTGTTCCAGCGGGGTGCTGCTTTTGCCGGTGAAAGCCAGGATTTTGGCCCCTTTTGACTTGGCGGTCTTGACCGCGGCGATGACATTCTTTGAGGTGCCGCTGGTCGAAAACGCCCACAGTACATCCCCCGGTGCCGCCAGACCTTCCATCTGTCGGCTGAAGACCTGCTCAAATCCGTAGTCATTGCCGACGGATGTCAGAATCGACGTATCCGTCGTCAGCGCCACCGCAGGCAGCCCCCGGCGTTCCCGCCGGAACCGTCCGACAAGTTCCGCCGCAATATGCTGACTGTCGGCCGCTGATCCGCCGTTGCCGCAGATATAAATACATCCGCCTTGCTCCAGGCAGCCAATCAGCAGCTTTGCCGCCGCGGGGATGGTGACCCCGGCCTGTTTTTCAAAATCAGCAAGGATCTGTTTATGGCCTTCGATAAAAGTCTGAATCACAGAATTCATAATGCAATCCTGATTGGTTTACTGGGTATCGGTATTCTTTGGAGCCTGGGCGTTGTCCTGGTGGCCGCGGTTGCCTCCCTTGGAGCGTTTGCGAAAACGTCCTGGGCGTCGCCCGCCTTGCCGCTGCGATGGTTTGCCGCCATCACGGCCGCCGTGCTGGGGCTGCCGTCCGCCCTGGGACATTTGCGGTTCCTGCCCAATCCAGCGGGGCTCGATCTTGTTTTTACGAAACAGCAGTTTCAGTTTACCCATCTCCGACTGAACGATAAAGGTCAGTGCCTTGCCTTCCCGGCCCATGCGGGCGGTACGTCCGGTGCGGTGGGTGTAGGCCTCCAATTGCCGCGGGAAGTCGTAGTTAATCACATGCGTCACATGGGAAAAGTCCAGCCCGCGTCCCGCGATATCGGTTGCCACCATATAGCGTATCTGCATCTGACGGAACCGCCGGAACAGACTGGTTCGTCGGGATTGTTCCAGCCCCCCGTGAATGATCTCAACCGAGTCCGTCTTGGATCGCAGGCGGTCATAGAGTTTATCGGCACTGTTGCGGCTGTTGCAGAACAAAATCGCCTGCTTGGGGTCTTCCTGTTCCAGATAGTGAATCAGCGACTCCAGCCGATGGCCTGGCTTGACCAGCATAAAATAGTGTTCCAGTGTATCCGGCGCGATCTGGTCAAGGTTGAGTTCCACGACCGCAGGGTCTTTCAGATAGCGCTGGGCCAGGGCCTTGATTTCCTTGGGCATGGTTGCCGAAAACAGCATCGTCTGATGCGCATGCACCAGGCACGAAAAGACGAACTCCACATCCGCCAGAAAGCCCAGCTTGAGCATCTCGTCGGCCTCATCCAGCACGAACGTTTCCACCTCCGACAGCCGCAGGGGGGTGTTATACAGCAGGTCGATCAGCCGCCCGGGAGTGGCGACCAGAATCTGCACCCCGTGGGTGAGTTTGCTGGTCTGGGTTTCCATCGAAAAGCCGCCATAGACGGCAAACGGCGCTACCTGGGTATGCTTGGCAATCGCGGCAATCTCGGCGACATACTGCAATGCCAGCTCACGGGTCGGCACGAGAATCAGGGCCTGCACCGCCTTTTTGTTCGGGTCCACCCGCTGAATTAGCGGAATCGCGCACGCGGCGGTCTTGCCGGAGCCGGTTTCGGCGGTAGCAATCATGTCGCGCTGGCTCATTACGAGCTTAAAGGTTTGTTCCTGAATCGGAGTCAGGTCTGTCCAGCCCAGGTCGGACAGGGATTTCAGGATGTCGGGCTTTAATCCAAGTTCATCAAAACGCATAAGTGTCTTCCAATCATGTTCCTATAATACATCAATATTCAGTATCAGGATAGACCAACTCCGCTTACAATGCAAGCCCAATCTGGGGACATAAAAAAAGCCCCCTCTGGACAGAGGAGGCTTATGTGTATTAGTAGTATATCTATGTCGTTATTCTTCTGTCTTGTCTTTCAGCTCGCGAATCCAGACGTTGCGGAACCGCATTGGATTTCCGTGGTCCTGCAGGCACAGGGGGCCGGTGGGGCCATGGGGTTCGTATCTGGAACGAGTTTTATGGAACGTGGTGCCTTCGATCTGCCAGTTATCCTGAATCAGGACGCCATTCTGCAGGACGGTGATGGTGGCGGGTTTTTCAACCACATCCCCTTTGAACATCGGGGCATGGAAAACCACGTCATAGGTCTGCCATTGGCCCGGCTGGCGGCAGACATTGACCATCGGTGGCTTCTGGCCGTAGATGGCACCGCACTGGCCATCGGCATAGGTGCGATTGTTGTAGGAATCCAGCACCTGCAATTCGTATTTGCCCATCAGGAAGACGCCGCTGTTGCCGCGACCCTGGCTGTCGCCTTTGACCTCGGAGGGGGTGCAGAATTCGATGTGAAGCTGGCAGGAGCCGAAGGTCTGTTTGGTGCGGATTTCGCCGCCTTTGTTGGTGACTTCCATGTAGCCGTTTTCGACTTTCCACTTGGCGGGGCTGCCGTCGCCGGAGCTTTGCCAGGCCGACAGGTCTTTGCCGTCAAACAGGACAATGGCATCGGACGGGGGCATGGTGGGTTCCGCGCCGGGGGTGATTACTGGGGGTACCGGACGGGACATATCGTGTACTTCCCATTTATAAACCTTTTCGGCCGCGCCGGCAACCAGCGCGATTGCGGCAAGGATGACTGT